>NZ_WUJP01000828.1 GCF_009806515.1 Geminicoccus flavidas
CGCCCAGCTCGTCTCGGCCCTGCAGAACATCATCAGCCGCGAGACCGATCCGATGGACCGCGCGGTCCTGTCGATCACCGCGATCAACGCCGGCACCGCCTTCAACGTCGTGCCCGACACGGCGACGCTGAAGGGCACCGTGCGCACCTTCCGTGCCGACACGCGTGAGCGGATCATCGGCCGCATCCGCCAGATGGTGGAGGCGTTCGGCCAGGCGTTCGGGGTGCGCGCCGAGCTGCACCACCGCGCCGGCTACCCGCCGACCATCAACCATCCCGAGCAACGCGACTTCGGGGCCGCGGTCGCCGCCGAGGTGGTGGGCGAGGACCAGGTCGTGCGCGATCCCCTGCCGTCAATGGGCGGCGAGGACTTCTCCTTCATGCTGGAGAAGATCCCGGGCGCCTATATCTGGATGGGTATCGGCGGCTTCGAGGAGGGGCGGGTGCTGCACAATGCCCGCTACGACTTCAACGATGCTGCCCTGCCGGTCGGCATGGCCTGGTGGACCGGTCTGGTCGACCGGCATCTCTCCAGGGGCTAAGTGTAGCAGGATCGGGTGCGGTCAAAACGCGCAGCATAATTAACATTGATAACGATTCTGAAATCTATGGCATCACAGGCTGCCATGGATAAGAGCGGCCGTGCGGGCACCTCGGTAAGTCATCAATCACTGTGGACGATGGAAGTTCACACGCCGCTTGGAAGAAACGGATGCCTGTGCCCAGGATTATCAATGGTACCGATGGAAATGACCGGCTGCTGGGAACTGGAGGTCCGGACCTGATCGATGGATCCGGAGGCGATGATCTTCTTGTTGGTGGGAACGGCGACGACATTCTGATCGGAGGAGCACCTGTCCTTCAGCCGGGCCTTGAGAGCGATGAGGATCGTCTCATCGGTGGCGGTGGCGACGACATCCTCAGCGGGAGGCAGGGCGACGACGTCCTGACCGGAGGTTCCGGGCGCGACGTCTTCACGCTCGGGACGGCCAACCTCGACTTCCTATGGGACACTGCAGCTGACTACAACGGGGGCGGGCAGGACATCGTCACCGACTTCCAGAAGGGCAGCGACCGGATTGCGGTCTTCATCGAGATGGTGGGAGAGGGCTTTCGGGACGATGCCAAAGGGACCTACATCTCCTTCGACCAGTTGGACCTGAACGGAAACGGCGTGCTGGATGCCGGTGACGGTCCTGCCGTCCGAATCGAGAACGTCACCCATGGCGGAGAAGCCGCCCTGTCGACTGTCATCCATCTGGGCGAGGACATGCGCGGCGTTCCCGTGATCGGCACCTTGACCGGCGAACTCGTCCTGCACGGAGTCACCGGACTTGAGGCTTCCGACTTCATCCAGGGTGGCACGGTTTCCGACGGCACCTTCGATAATCCGCAAGTCCCGTCATACGATGCCCGGTTCGTGGGCGGCTACGACAACGATGTCATCCAGGGGACGGCCGGCAACGACTTCATCACCGATTTCGGAGGCGAGAATGTCATTCATGCCGCCCGCGGCGACGATCGCGTACTTGGTGGGCTCGGCGCCGACGAGATCCATGGCGATGCCGGCGATGACCTGATCTCGGGTGAGGACGGCAACGACCTGATCTTCGGTGGAACCGGCCGCGACGAACTGCACGGCTTTGCCGGGAACGACCGGCTCTATGGTGACGCCGGCAGCGACAGGATCTATGGCGGCGACGACAACGACGTCCTGTTTGGCGGGGTCGGCAACGACTTCATCGATGTCGGGGTGGGCCATGACGTGGCCTATGGAGGTGCAGGCAACGACAGGATCAAAAGCAGCGGCAGCTTCTATGACGATGGCTACAGCGCCATCATGCGCGGCGGTGCCGGCGACGATGAACTGATCGGTGGCGTCGGCACCAACAGGCTGTTCGGGGACGAGGGCAATGACAAGCTGACCAGTGGCTCCGATGAGACCCTCATGCGCGGGGGTACCGGCGGCGACTGGTTCATCATGCCCGGGACGAACGGGGCCACGGTCCTCGACTTCGGCAAGGGCGATGACGTCCTGGTGCTGAGCTCGTTCCGGCCCGAGGGCGAGCCCGTGTCCTTCGACGACCTGGACAGCAACGGTGACGGCATCCTGAGCGGTGACGACGACCTGCTGTCGCTCGAATCGATGACCTTCAACGGCGTCGCGAAGGACTCGCTGGTGTTCCTCCGTCAGGACTACGAGAGCAGCCAGTACGTGCCGTCGATCAGCCTCTGGGACGTGACTGAACTCGGTCGCTCCGAGGTCGCTGCCGCCTGACAATGGACCTGTCCGGTTGGCCTTGCGCTGATCGGGCAGGCCCAGCCTGAACGGCAGGGGCCGGAACGCGGCTTTGGTCCCAGAACATGCATACTGGGCGACGTTGCCTACTTCCGAGACGGTTAGGAAGTCCTTAATCTCTGTCCTGTCACGTTACGGGACGAGGCTGAATGCAGCGGGAACGGTATCCAGGAGAGCAGCGCGGCCTGACGCTGTTCCTGTCCGAGCTGCAGCCGGTCGTGGACCTCGTGCTGGGGCGGGATCACCTGCTCTGGCACGCGGTCCGGCGGGCCCTGCAGAAGGGCACGCTCGAGGCGCTGCGCCATGCGCGGCAGGTATTCAACAACCAGCCGCGCGAGATCAAGCAGCTGCTCTCACTCGGCATAGTCGAGGTCGAGCGGGCGGACGTGCCGTCCAAGGACGACCTGCTGGACAGCTATGCGACCCGGCAGCCCGAGGAGTTCGTGAGCTTCGACCTGGCTGCCACCTCGGAGGCCGACGAGCCGGTGGTGCGCCTGCGCCATGAGCTGGTCGACATCCCGGCGGTTCGGGTCATGGTCCGGCCGGGAACGCTGCCGAGCAGTGCCGCGGCCAAGCTGCGTGCCATCGCCGACCTGATCGAGCGCGACCGCCGCCTGCTTTCCCAGCGCTTCTGGGCGGATCGGCAGTTCCATGTCGAGCCGACCGATCCCGGCAGCGCCGAACGCGAACGCCGCTGACCGTGCTGCGGGTCGAGGTCGCGGTCGTCGGCGGCGGGATCGCCGGCGCCAGCGCCGCGGCCCGGATCGCGCCGCACCGCTCCGTCTGCCTGCTGGAACGCGAGGCCCAGCCCGGCAGCCATGCATCGGGGCGCTCCGCCACTATGTTTGCCACCACCTATGGCAACCAGCTGGTGCGCCGCTTGGCGCTGGCGAGCCACGCGTTCCTGGCCGATGCCGGCCACCCAGGCGGTCCGCTCCTGCACCCGCGCGGCATGCTGCATGTCGCCTCGCCCAGCCAGGAGGCGCTGCTCGCGGCCTTCGCCGACCAGACCGGCCTGGCAGTGCTGGCAGCAGGCGACGTGCTCGACCTGGTGCCGATCTTACGGCCGGAGGCGGTGATCGGCGGCGTGCTCGACCATGCCGCTGCGGCGATCGACGATCACCGCTTCCTCCAGCTCTGCCTGCGCAGCCTGAAGGCGGCGGGCGGCACGCTCCGGTGCAACGCCGAGGTCATCGGCATTGAGCCGACGGGCAGCGGCTACCGGCTCGTCACCTCCGCCGGCCCGGTCGAGGCGGACCTCGTGGTGAACGCCGCCGGTGCCTGGGCCGATGAGCTGGCGCGGCTGGCGGGGGTGCCGTCCTTGGGCCTGAAGGCACTGCGCCGCACCGCGGTGACCGTGGACCCGCCGCCGGGCAGCGACCCGTCTGGCTGGCCCATGGCCATCGACATTGCCGAGACGTGGTATTTCAAGCCCGAGGGCGGCCGTCTTCTCCTGTCGCCGGCCGACGCGACCGAGGTGCCGCCGCACGACGTCCAGGCCGAGGAATGGGACGTGGCGGTGGCGATCGACCGCTATGCCTGCCTCACCGGCCACGAGCCCGGGCGCATCCACCACCGCTGGGCAGGCCTGCGCAGCTTCGTGTCCGACCACTCGCCGGTAGTGGGCTGCCTGCCCGGGCACGACCGCTTCCTCTGGCTGGCCGGGCAGGGCGGTGCCGGCTTCATGACCGCACCGGCCCTGGCCGAGGTCGCCGCCGCACTGGTCACCGGGCGAGACCTAACGGACGAGTTGCGAGTCCTGCTGGCGGAACTGTCGCCGGCGCGGCTTGCCACGTTCGTTGGGTGAGATCCCGGTAGAGGCTGTCCGGAGCGGCAGTCAGTTTTCTAGGCCGGTCAGATGCAACAGCGTCAGGCCGATCAGGAGCACGAAGATCGCGGCCTTGTCCTGGCCGTTCCAGGTCTGGGACTGCCACATGGCGAACCATTCGCCGCCGATCACGATGAAGCCCAGCCCGTAGAGCAGGAGGCCAAGGGTGAGGCCGGCGATGGCCCAGCTACG
Organism: Geminicoccus flavidas; assembly: GCF_009806515.1. Classification (GTDB taxonomy): domain Bacteria; phylum Pseudomonadota; class Alphaproteobacteria; order Geminicoccales; family Geminicoccaceae; genus Geminicoccus; species Geminicoccus flavidus. Next base: position 4,319 of record NZ_WUJP01000828.1, read on the forward strand.
CGCGGCCAGATGGGTCGGCCGGTCGGCGCGCAACGTGCGCCCGAGCCGGACCACGCCGATCCACAGGACAATGGCCGTCACCACCTGCAAGAGAATGATCAGGCCGAACGCCAGACGCTGTAGCCAGGGATCGGTGATCGCCCGCCACATCAGCTGGGAATCACCGAACGTCGTGTCCATGGCCAGGACGTGCTGGACGAATGGCCAGTTGCCGCCCGGGTCGGTGAGGTTGCCGAGCGCCACCAGGGTGAAGAAAAGGGCAACGGTGACGACGCCGGCGAGCCGTGACAGGCGCAGGACGAGCACGTCCATGGCCCGTCTAGCGGTGGCCGGGGCGGACGAAGCAGGCAGGCAGGGTCCGTGCCGCCCGCATCACTCGAAGACCGGCGCCTGCATCTCCTCGCCGTCCTCGGGCGGCAGCGGCTCGGTGCGCACCGCCTTGGGATTGGCGACCCGGGCGCGTGCCACCGCGTCGTCCAGCTCCAGCTGCGAGCACAGGCCCAGCAGGACAGGATCGCGCGGGCGGATGTCCTGGCTCTTCCAGTGGGTGCGGTCGCGCACCTGCTGGATCGTGTTCTTGGTGGTGCCCAGCAGCTTGCAGATCTGCTGCTCGGACAGTTCCGGATGGTTGCGCAAGAGCCAGGCGATGCCGTCGGGCCGGTCCTGCCGCTTGGAGAGCGGCGTGTAGCGCGGCTCCTTCTTCTTCGGCACGAGCTTGGTGTCGGCGATCGAGCGCTGCAGGCGCAGGCGCGCATTCGGGTCCTTCGAGACGCGGTCGATCTCCTGGCGCGTCAGCATGCCGGCGCCGATCGGGTCCAGCCCGCGCACCCCGGCATTCACCTCGCCGTCCGCGATCCCCTTGATCTCGAGCGTGTGCAGGCCGGTGAACTCGGCGATCTGCTCGAAGGTCAAACCGGTATTCTCCACGAGCCATACGGCCGTGGCTTTCGGCATCAGCGGGCGATCCATCGATCCACCTTCTTCCTCGAAACGACGACGCGGCGCCCCCTGGCCGGAGGTGCGCCGCGTCGCACGGGCACAATTCCAGGCGCTCTATTGGCGGAACGCCCGGCACGGTTCAAGCGGCGTCTCAGTCGGGCACCGGAACGGTATAGTTGAGACCGAGCCGGCCGCCGTCAATGTAGACGGTCTGCCCGGTGACATAGGCGGCATCGTCCGAGGCCAGGAACAGGACGACGCGGGCCACCTCGTCCGGCTCGCCGCAGCGGCCGAGTGGGGTACGCGCCAGCACCTTCGCCCGCGCCGCCTGGTCGACCATGATCGTCTTGAGCATGTCGGTCATGATCGAGCCCGGGCCCACCCCGTTCACCCGGATGCCCTTGTCGGCCAGCGCCAGTGCGGTGACGTTGGTGAGCTGGTTCAACCCGCCCTTGCTGACATTGTAGGGGGTCTGGTTCGGGATCGCGAGAACCGCGTTGACCGAGGACATGTTGACGATCGCACCGCCCTTGCCCTGCGCCACCATGATCCGGGCCACGGCCTGGCTGCACAGGAAGGCGCCCTTGAGGTTGACGCGCAGCACCGCATCGAAGTCCGCCTCGTCGAGGTCCAGGAAGTCGCTGGCCCGGATGATCCCGGCATTGTTGACCAGCACGTCGATGCCGCCGCCAAAGCTCCTGGCGGCCTCGACCATGGCGACGACCGCTGCCTTGTCGCCGACATCGGTCGCGTGGAACAGGGCCCGCGCACCCCTGTCGCGCAACTCGGCAGCGAGGCGCTCGCCCTGGCTCGAGTCTACATCGGCGATCACGACCCGGGCACCCTCGGCGGCGAATGCCTCCACGCAGGCGCGGCCGATCCCCTGAGCAGCACCGGTCACGATCACGGTCTTGTCGGTAAAGCGCATCCTCATCCCATTCCCGGCGAACTGCGAACCGACCGCCTCGATCACGACCCGCACGTCATCCCGCTCGGCGGCCACGTCCTGCAGCACACCCAGCACCGCGTCCAGCTCGCTGCCGCGGCGGTGGCGCCAGACGATCTCGAACGGGCCCGGCGCATCGGTGCGCAGCACGTCGAACAGGGCGTCCAGGTTGCGCACGGACCCTGTCGGCAGGTCGGCGAGCTGGGCCAGCCGGTCGAACGCCGCCTGACGCGTGGGCAGGTCCGGGCCGACCAGGACGCGACGCAGGGATGGCCCCTTCCGGCCGGTTGCGGTCATTCCGGCACCTCATGAAAGCTGTCGTAATGGTCGATCGTGACGAAGATCAGGCCGTCATTGGAGAAGACCAGCCGCTTGGCGCCCCGCCGGCCGCAGGCGAAGTCGAGGTCGGCCTCGCGCCAGCGACGGCCCTTGCGGTCGGGCAGGAGGCCCTCGCGATTGCCGAACCGGTCGCCGCCGATTGCATGGCCGTCGGCCACGTCGCATAGATCGCTGCCCGGCCGCCAGCCCAGCCGCTCGGCCTCGCGCTTGGTGATCCAGCGCTCGGGCAACTCACCATCCTCGCGGATGGCGGAGACCGCCGCCACGAAGCCGTCCAGGTCGCGCAGCCCCAGCGATCGGCCGAACGCGCGCAGATCAGCCGCATTGCCCAGCGCCAGTGCCGGCAGCAGGGCCAGGAGCAGAGCCAGTAGTAGGGGAAGGATGCGCCGCATCACCGTCGACCAGATGGAGCCGAAGCCCGCGAAACGGGGCCGGGCGCGGTCCGATAAAGAACGCCGCGCCATCGGCCGGACGTTACCGTCGGGGGATGACGCGGCGTCAAGATGGTACGTGCGACAACCTTCATTTGGGTGATCCGAAGGCCGATGGCAACCATCGAGAACCGCTTTGAACCGAAGAAAACGGTGACAAAGCGTGACATACCGACATCAGAACGTAACCATCCGCCCATGCGGCGCCGAGAACGGTTGCGCGACAGGGTGGCGCGGGATTAACGCCGCTTGACGCCGTGAATTCCTCGAGGTCTGCGCCATGCTCATCCAGCCACTGCTGACGGTGCGCGAAGTGGCCGAGATCCTGAAGCTGAAGGAAAGCACGATCCGGCAGATGATCAGTGCCGGCAAGCTGCGTGCCATCAAGTTCGGTCGGGAATGGCGCGTGACGCAACACGACCTTGCCGCCTGCCTCGACGCCCACGCCACCAAGCTGGCCTGACCCCCGCCCGCAGCGCAACCGCCAGGGTGCATGGTCCTGTGCCCCTGCGCCTCGAGTCCGGCAGCGGCTGACGGGCTTCGGGCGGAGCCGGGGCGTCAGGCGGGGGAGATGCCGCGGCCGAAGGTGACTGAAGCCGGCCGGCCCGGCAGTTCCAGACTGCTGGTGCGCGGTGCGGCGCGCGCAACCACCCGGCCGGCCCGGATCACGAACAGCCGGGCCGGCTTGATGCGCACCGCCTCGACCGTGTCGGCGGCGTCCAGCACCACGAGATCGGCCTTGCAGCCGGGGGCTATCCCATAGCCTTCCAGGCCCATCAGGGCAGCCGGCACGCTGGTGACCGCGTCGAACGCGGCGCGGATGTCCTTGAGCGAGGTCATAGGCACGGCGTGGACGCCCATGTGCGCGACCTCCAGCATGTCGCCCGAGCCCAGCGAGTACCAGGGGTCCATCACACAGTCCTGGCCGAACGCCACCGGCACGCCGGCCGCCTGCAGCTCCGGCACCCGGGTCAGGCCGCGGCGGCGCGGGTAGGTGTCGTGGCGGCCCTGCAGCGTGATGTTGATCAGCGGGTTGCAGACCGCGTTCATGCCGCTTTCGGCAATCAGGTCGATCAGCTTGCTGGCATAGTAGTTGTCCATGCTGTGCATGGAGGTCAGGTGCGAGCCGGTCACGCGGTTGCCCAATCCCAGGCGCTGGGTCTCGTAGGCCAGCTGCTCGACATGGCGGGAGTGGGGATCGTCGCTCTCGTCGCAATGGAGGTCGACCATCCGGCCGAGCTTGGCGCCGAGCTCGCAGAGTTCAGTCACCGAGCGGCGGCCGTCCTCCATGGTCCGCTCGAAATGCGGGATGCCGCCCACCACGTCGACGCCCAAGTCGAGGGCGCGCAGCAGGTTCTGCTTCGCGTTCGGGTACCGGTAGAGGCCGTCCTGGGGGAAGGCCACGAGCTGCAGGGTGAGGTAGGGGGCCACTCGGGCGCGCACCTCGATCAGCGCCTCCACCCCGGTCAGGCGGTCGTCGCACACATCGACATGGGTGCGGATGGCGCCGATGCCCTGCGCCACCGCCATGTCGCAATAGCGCAGCGCCCGCTCGATCACTGCCTCTTGGGTGAGCAGCGGCTTGAGCTCGGCCCAGAGTGCTATGCCTTCCAGCAGCGTGCCCGAGCGGTTCAGCCGGGGCGTGCCGAGCGAGAGGGTCGCGTCCATGTGGAAGTGGCAGTCGACGAAGGGCGGGCTGACCAGCCTGCCGGCCGCGTCGATCTCCTCGTGCCCGGATGCCTCGATCCCGGGGCCGACCGCCTGGATCAGGCCGTCCGAGATCAGGATGTCCATGCCGGTCTGCCCGTCGGGCAGGGTGGCATTGCGAACGATCAAGTCGAGCTTCAAGGGTCGCCTACTCCAGCGGGCTGTGCATCGCCCGGCCGATCCTGCCAGACGATTAGGATGCCGGCCATGATGATGAGCGCAGCGCCGAATAGCATGCTCAAGCTCGGCCGGTCCGCCCAGACCAGCCAGCCGGTCAGCATGGCGAGCGGGATCGAGGCGTACTTGAATGGGGCGGCGAAGCTCATCTCGCCGATGCGGAAGGCGCGGATGTAGCAGGCATAGGCGCCGACCACGAGCACCGCACCGAGCAGGAGGAGGCCGGCTTCGCCCGGCGTCGGCAGGTGCAGGCTGCCGATGCTGCCGATCCCGCCGCCCAGCGTCATCAGGGCAAGCGTAGTGATCGTGATCGAATCGGTCGGGACGTGCTGCGGGATACGCCTGGTCAGCAGGTCGCCCAGCGCCTGGAAGACCGCACCGGCCAGGGGAAAGGCCAGCCACCAGGATGCTGCGGCACCCAACGGGTCAGTCACCAGCAGCATGCCGGCAAAGCCCAGCGCCACCGCCCCCAGCCGTGCCGGCCCCAGCCGCTCGCGCAGCACCAGCCCGCCCAGCGCCACGCCGAACAGCGGCGAGGTGAAGATTAGGGTGTTGGCGACCGCGAGCGGCAGGTTCGCCACCCCCAGTAGATAGGTGAACACGGTCCCGACCTCGAACAGGCCGCGCAGCAGCACCATCGGATGGGCGAGGGTCTGCCGGGATGGGCGCCAGCCGCCGGCCCTTGCCAGCAGCAGCACCACCAGGGCCACACTGACGAGGCCGCGCAGGAACACGATCTGTGGCACCGACATGGTCTCGGCCAGCAGCTTCACCACGGTGTCACCGATCGCCCAGAAGGCGATGGCACCCAGCACGAAGCCGGCGGCGCGCAGATTGTCGGTGACGGCGGCCATGGGAACCCTCAGGTGTCAGCGGCGGCGGGCGAGGCGCTGCTCGCGGTAGAAGATCAGCACGCCCGAGCCCACGATCGGCGCGGTGCCGAGCAGGGCGAAGCGGTCGGGCAGGTCGCCCCAGACCAGGAAGCCCAGGAGGCCCGCAGTCGGCAGGGACAGATAGCGGATCGGCGCCAGGAAGCTGATCTCGCCCAGCCGGCTGGCGCCGATATAGGCGAACAGTGCCACGCCCGAGATCAGCGCCGAGCCGGCCAGAATGCCGACCAGCGTGAATTCCAAAGGCGGCCAGGGCAGGAACGGGACCGAGGCGAAGCCGCTGAGGCAGGTCGCGACCGTGGTGGACATGGCCACGACCCTGGTCGGGATGCCGTGCGCGAGGCGCCGGGTGATGAGGTCGCGCAGGGCCGCGATCAGGGCTGCCAGGAGCGGCAGGAGCAGGGTGGGTTCGAAGGCAGCCGAGCCCGGCCGGGTCGCAATCAGGATGCCGACGAAGCCCAGCACGACCGCGGTCCAGCGCCAGATCCGCACCCGCTCGCTCAAGAACAGGGCGCCCAGCGCCGTGGCCAGCATCGGCGTGGTGAAGAACAGCGCGGTCACGGTCGCGATCGGCAGGAGCATCAGCGAGGTGAACATCACCCAGGACAGCGCCGCCTCGGCGCAGGCGCGCAGCACCACCAGCGGGTCCCGGAACTGGTAGAGCCGCCAGTCGTCGCCCTGGCCGCGGAACAGGACCAGGAAGATCAGCGCCATGAACACGCCGCGCACGGCCAGGATCAGGCCGATTGGCACGCCCTCGCCGGTCAGGACCTTCACCAGCGCGTCGTTGATAGTGAACACGACCGAGGCGAACGCCATGAGGAGCGCGGCGCGCAGATTGTCGGCGGCGGTGGGCAGATCGGTCTCCCCCTGGAGCAGACCAGGCAGGGCGGCCCTAGCCGTTCGCCGGGACGCAGGGCAAGCACGCGCCTCGATTTGCCCCGGTTTCTGACAGCTTCCGTTCAGGCAGGCCGCGCTAGGATGGCGGGAACCGGCTGATCTCGGAGAATGTCGATGCGCCGCCTCCTCATGGTTGTCCCGCTCGCGAGCCTGCTGGCCGCCTGCTCGACCGGGCCCAGCTACAACCTCTATGCCGACAATCCCAAGGCGACGATGGGCACGGTGCTGGGCGGTGCCGGCGGCGGCCTGCTCGGTGCCGCCATCGGCAAGAATGCCAGCGGCGACCGCGGCTTCGTCTATACGGCGGTCGGCACGCTGGTGGGTGCGATGATCGGCAACTCGATCGGCTCCTCGCTGGACGACATGGACCGCCAGTATGCCGGCTATGCCGCTACCGACGCGCTGGAATACAACCGCTCCGGCACGCCGGCCTCCTGGCACAACCCCGACAGCGGCAATTACGGCTACACCACGCCGACCCGCACCTATCGCCAGGGTGCCTATGATTGCCGCGACTACGAGACCACGATCTATGTGGACGGGCGGCCAGAGACCGCGACCGGCTCGGCCTGCCGACAGCCGGACGGCACCTGGCGGATCGTCGGCTGACGGCTTGGGGCGGACCCTCGTGTCATGCCTGGAAGGTCAAGCGGTTCCCGGAAACCGCATGGCTGCCATCGCAAACCGCATGGTTGTCAGGCGGGGGTGGTGACGGCATATTGCACTGCAGCAAGGCACCGGCCTGGAGTGCCCTGCCGGCGATGAGGTCGAGTTCGCTCCCTTGACGCCGGGCCCGGTTTCACCGGGCCAGCGGACCTTCGGTTCGTTCCAGCATTTAGCCTCCCTGATCTACTCGGCCGGGTCGTAAGACCCGGCCACTTTTTTTGCTGCGGCCCCTTCCCGGACCTCATTGTCGCAGCAGCTCCGCAAGCATCGCCTTTCCGGAAACATGATCTAGCTGTTCCCTGGAGAACCAGCGGGTTGCCTGCCGGTTGCATGCGTCCTACTGGGCTGGACGTCAGTGCTGCGGCTCATCCGGCAGGATGGATCAGGGAGCGGGACATGCGGAACAACCGTATCGCTATGCAGCAACCGAGCCGCCGGCAGGTCATGGCCGGCATCGGCGGCCTGATAGTAGGCGCATGGCTGCCGGGCCTGGCGGGGCAGGCCGAGGCAGCCATCACCGACCCGATCCCTGGGCGGATCCTGAAGAGTTCCCTGCCGGCCATCGAGCTGGTCGACTTCAGCGCGCCGCCGCGCAGCCGCAGCACCAAGCCCTACACGCTGCTGAACCAGCTCTACCATGCGGGCGACGGTAGCGGGCGGCTGTTCGCCTGCGATACGCGCGGCAAGATCTGGCTGATCGACCCGGCAAGTGGTGCGGCGCGGCTGTTCCTGGACGTCCGCGCGGCGCGCGGCAGCGCGTTCGTCGCGACCAGCAACCAGATGGGCCTGCGCAGCTTCGCCTTCCATCCTGACTTCGCCAGGCCCGGCCGGCCCGGGCACCGCAAGTTCTATACGGTGACCACCGAGACGGTCGGCAGCCGGCCCGGCAATGTGCGCCTGTTCGAGGGACAGTTCGCTGCGAACTTCCACGACGTGCTGGCGGAGTGGAAGGTCTACAATGGCGATCCTACCCGGGTCGACCGGGCATCCCGGCGCGAGGTGTTGCGGATCGCGCAGAACCTGCCCGACCACAATACCGGGCAGATCATGTTCAACCCGAACGCCAAGCCCTCCGACCGCTTCTACGGCAACCTCCTGATCGGCGTCGGCGACGGCGGCAACAACCCGTCCTTCATCGATCCGCACGATGCGGCCCAGTCGGCGCGCCGTGCCCACGGCAAGATCCTGCGGGTCGACCCGCTCCAGCAGAGCAACGGCAGCGCCTATGGCGTGCCGGCGGACAACCCGTTCGTCGGCCGCAGCGGCCACCTGACCGAGATCTTCGCCCGCGGCCTGCGCAACCCGCAGAACCTCTGCTTCGACCCGGGCGGCAGCGGCGCCTTCATCCTGACCGATATCGGCCAGTCGCACATCGAGGAGGTCAATCTCGGCATAAAGGGCGCCAACTATGGCTGGCCGCTACGGGAGGGCACCTTCGTCATCGACCGGCGCAACCCGCGCAACCTGTCGCGCCTGCCCGCCGGCGACCGCGGCTACACCTATCCCGTGGCTCAGTACGACCATGACGAGGGCCGGGCAATTGCCGGGGGCTTCGTCTACCGCGGCAATGCGGCACCGGCCCTGCGCGGCCACTATCTGTTCGGCGACATCGTCAACGGGCGGGTGTTCCATGTGCCGGTGGCCGAGCTGCGGCTCGGGCGCCAGGCGACGATCCGCGAGCTGACCTTCCGCCACAAGGGTCGCGCCGTGACCCTGCAGAACCTGGTCCAGGGGATGAACGGTCGGGTCGACCTGCGCTTTGGCCAGGGCGAGAACGGCGAGGTCTACATCCTGACCAAACAGGATGGCATGATCCGCCGGCTACGGCAGAGCTGAGCAAGGCCGCGCGTCCTTCAATGCAGGCCGTACTTCTTCCGCAGGAGGCGGCCTGCCTGCTCGCCCCGCGCCCGGGCTTCCGCCGTCAGCCACTGGTTCCCCGCGTCACGTCAGTCGGCTGCGATGTGCCGCTCGTATTCCGGCTGGAGCTCCGCCCGCGCCTGTTCCTGCACGTGCTTCATTTAGGCCATCAATGCCTCGCGCCTGTCCGGCGACAGGCCGGCCTCGTCGGCGTCCTCATCGGCCTCCTGCCTGTAGATGTCCGACTGCTGGCGCTGCAGGTCGAACTGGTGCTGCTGGAACGCGAAGCCGGCGGCGTCGAACGCCAGTGCCGTCGGCGCTATCAGGCACAGGCCGCCCAAGGCCGCGAGAGCGGGAATGCGCATGGTTCGTCGTCACTTGCCGAGCCAGCGCCGCTCGCCGGAGGGCCGGAACGGCAGGCGCAGGTGGAACGGGTCGCGGCCATGCACGGTCAGCTCGAACGTGTTGCCGGCGATCTCCAGTTCGGCATAGGCGCCGCTCGGCTCCGGTGGGGTGGTGAAAGTCTCGGTGAGCGACTGGATCGTGACATGGGGGATGCCGTTCACGATGGTCAGGCTGTTCCAGTGGACATGGCCGGAGATCCACAAGGCGACCTTGCCGCTTTCCTCCGCAACTCGGCGCACCTCGGCATGGTCGGGATAGGTGGCGATGTTCGAGCCGCGGCTGAAATAATAGTTGCCGAGCAGCGACTGGCCGGACACCGGCACGTGCGACACCACGATCGCCGGCAGGTCGGAGGCCGCCAGCGCTGTTCTAAGCCAGTCGAGCGTGGTGGCGGCCGGCGGCAGGCCCGTGGCCTCCACCCGGACATGGGGCTGCCACACGACGATTCGGCAGCCGTCCAGCGGCACCACACGGCTCTTCATCGGCACGCCCAGGATCTCGGCGTTCTCGGTCCGGCTCATGCGGCCGACATCATGGTTGCCCAGCAGGTGGATGCGCTCGCAGCGCACCGCCCCCAGCCGGGCTGCGACCTCGACCAGGTTGCGCCGGTCGGTCGGGGTGTCGACATCGGTGATGCGGTCGCCCAGGTCCAGGAGGACGTCGGGCTGCATGATCCGGGCATAGTCCACGAACGGCCGCAGCAGCTCCAGCGCCCGATTGCCCTTCTTGGTAGGCGTTTCCGGGCCACAATGGATGTCCGAGACGATGCACAGGCGGGCGTGCGCCATGTTCCGGCTCCTGCCGAGATGACATTCCGATCAGGACGGTTGTCCGATCGGCAGGAGATTGATCATGGCCGGGTGACATGCGTGCGGGCGGCGCTCGACACGCGCGCGACAGGATCTCGACCGTGCTGCGACAGGCCGGGCTGGTCAGCCGCCCAGATAGCCTTCCAGCACGCCCACGGCATTCACGCCGATCTCGGCCACCGCGTAGCCGCCCTCCATCACGAACAGGGTCGGCAGGCCGAGCCTGGCGATGCGCTGGCCGATCAGCGGGAAGTGGTGACTTTCCAGGCAGAACTGGGAGATCGGGTCGTCCTTGAACGTGTCCACACCCAGCGAAACGACCAGGGCGTCCGGCGCGAAGCCTGCGACCTTCTGGCAGCCGGTCTCCAGCGCCTCGCTCCAAAGCGGCCAGCCGGTCCCCCAGCGCAGCGGCAGGTTGAGGTTATAGCCTTCGCCCAGGCCCGCACCGGTCTCGTCGGCATGGCCCAGGAAATGAGGATATTCCTGCCTCGGGTCGGCATGGATGTTGACCAGCAGCACGTCGGCCCGGTCGTAGAAGATCTCCTGGGTGCCGTTGCCGTGATGGTAGTCGACATCCAGGATCGCGACCCGGGCAGCGCCCGCATCGCGCAGGTGCTGGGCGGCGACCGCAGCATTGTTGAAGTAGCAGTAGCCGCCGAAGAAGTCGCTGCCGGCATGGTGGCCAGGCGGACGGCAGAGCGAGAAGGCCGCGCGCTCTTCGCCGGACGCGATCAGGGCCGCACCGGTGAGCGCCACGTCGGCCGAGGCGCGGATCGCCTGCCAGGTGCCGGCGGTGATCGGCGTGCCGGCATCGATCGAGTAGTAGCCGAGCTTGCCGTCGATCGTCTCGGGCAGCACCCGGCGCATGCCCGGCACCGGCCAGACCAGCGGCAGCGCGTCGTAAGCGCCGCGCTGGGCGGTCCACTCGGTCCAGGCCGTCTCCAGGAAGGCCACAAAGTCCGGCCGGTGCACCCGGCGGAGCGGCTCCAGACCAAAGCTTCGCGGCGGCTCCACCGGGCCGATCCCGCGCTCCTCGATCCGGGCCTTCACCAGAAAGGCGCGCTCCGGCTTCTCGAAGCAGGGCTGGAGCTTGCCGTCGATCAGCTCGGACTGGCCGTGATGGCGCGCATGGTCCGGGCTGTAGATCGTCCTCACCCGCCGACCTCCACTTCCTCCAGGGTGACATGGCCGCCGGACCACGGGCCCGGCCAGACCTCGAAGGCGCGCTCGCGGCGCAGGCGGCGGATCTCGCCGACCGGCAGGTCCTTCGCGATCAGCATCTCGCCACCCTGGTCGCGCGGCTCCAGGAAGGCGAACACGCCGGTGTCGCCGAACGCCGTCTCGCAGGGGCCATAGACGGCAGCACCGCTGAAATTGGTGCGCGGCTCCTTCAGGGGAATCGTGCCGACGCAGCCGACTACGCCCACCAGGGCACCCAGCTCGATCGCGCGCGCCTTGGCGCAGCAGAACACCCGGTAGTAGCCGGACCGTTTGGCCGTGTTGGAAGGGACCAGCAGGAGGTCGATGTCGGCTTGGCCCAGGATCGGGGACAAAGCCGGCAGCTCGCTGTCCAGGCAGATCAGGATGGCGAGGCGCAGGCCCCGCCAGGTGACCACCTTGAGGGCTGAGCCGGGGAACAGCGACCAGTCGTCCGGATCCTTCTCGGACGGGACCAGGCAGAGCTTGTCCTGGGTGAACAGCGTGCCGTCCGGGAAGAGGAGGTGCGCGCGGTTGACCATGCCCGAGCCGTTCAGGGGACGGGCCGACCAGGTGCCGGCGAGCAGGGCCACGCCGTGCTTGACCGGCAGGTCGCGCACCTTGGCGAGCAGGCGGGCACCGCTCTCGGCCATGAAGCCCGGCTCGGCGGTGGGGGCTGGCGGGGTGGCCGCCCAGAGCAGGGTCTGCTCGACGTTCCACTCGGGCAGCACCAGGATCGACGCACCGGCCGCCGCCGCCTCGGCCATGCGGGCGTCGATCCGCTCCGCCAGCTCGTCGAGGTCGCCCGGCAGGTCGCCCGCGTCATAGGCCCAAAGGGCCAGGCCGATCCGTTCCAAGGCAATCTCCTGAGGTCTGCTGGAGCGCCACGGCTATAGCCGTGCTGCCGCGACGGTCAAATATGCGGGATCGTCGCCCTGGGCAGCTCAAGGGGCCTCGGCTGCCGACGTGCCGGCCGGGACGATAGGCTCGGTCGGGCAGGGCCGGCGCAGCTGCTCCGCGGTGAGGGTCACCTGCTTGGTTGGCTCTTCCCAGTCCGCGAACACGCTGCGGCCCGGCAGGAGCGGCAGCTCGGTGCCGAAATAGGCATTGAACACGAGCCGATAAAGGTTGGTGAGGTTCAGGTCGGGAGGGAGGGCCAGCCGCCCGTCGCTGGCGTGGACCGCGAGGAGCGGCGAGAAGCGCTCGAACAGGCAGCTCCGCTCGGGCGAATCGTGGTCGAAATAGAGCCCGCCACCATGGTCGCCATGGATGATGATCATCCTGGGTTCGGGCATGCGCTCCAGCAGCCGCGTCACGTAGGCCAGCACCAGATCGTTCGTGAACATCAACTTGTCGACATAACCGTCCCGGTAGAAGCGGCGCCGCGTGGGCTCGTCCCTGATGAAGTGCGAGCCGTCGTGCAGACCGACCGAGCCGCCGGCCGGCGCAATCTGGGCGCCGTGGCGGTCGAGGTCGAAGGGCGGGTGCGGTGCCAGGGCGTGAACGTAGAGAAAGTAAGGCGGGGTGAGGTCGACCTCGTAGGGTTGCCCGAACATGGCGGGGTCGAGGCTGGGCTCGTTCAGGCCGATGGCCCGTACGACATTGTCGATCAGGGTCTCCTCCAGCAAGACCATCTCGAAGTTGGAGAGCGGGTGCGGCGCCAGCAGCCGGTCGACCTGATCCATCCGCACCGGATCGTAGCGCACGTCGAATGCGGCGGTCTGGTAGCCGAGCCCGCGCAGCGTCGTCATCACCGGGTTGTGCCGCAGTTCCTCCTGGAGCGCCTGGCGCAGGTCGGCCGGGGGGGCCGCGGGCTGGAGGTCCTCCAGATAGCTCGCCGAGAGCACGCTGTTCATCACCAGCAGCGTCTGGTTGTAGGGCGTCGTCGCCTGATCGGCGATCTGGAACCCCAGCGCGGCCAGCTGGTCCAGGAAGGGCCGGTTGTCGAAGCCGTAAAGCTCGGCCAGCACGTCCTCCCGTCCATAGCCGTCCAGAACGACGTGCACGATGTTAGGCGGCGTTCCGGTGGGGGCGGCCGCACCGAACACGGCCTGCCGCTGCCGCTCGGCCGCGGCGCGCGCCCCGGCATCGTCGGCCCGGAGCTCGCGTCCGACCAGAGTCGCCACCGGGAAGACCAGCATGGTCAGCATCACCAGGTTGGCGATCCTGGTCGCGTTCGGGCTGGGACGCGCGAACAGGAGCACCGGGATCGCCAGGACGATCAGGCCCGCCAGCAGGTAGCGGTGGGACAGCGGTTCGGCCACCAGCCCGATCAGGTGGTCGAGCCCAGGGGCCGCCAGCTTGAAGTAGCAAACGAGAGCCAGGCCCAGAGCCGTCCACAAGGCTGCGCGGTCCAGGTCACGGAGTAGAAGCCAGAGCAGCGCCATGCCCAGGAGGGTGGCTGCCATGATCACCAGGATCGGCCGCACGGCCACGTCGAGGCCCGGCAGGGTGAGATTGCGGTTCAGCACAAAGAGCGGGAAGTGCATAGCGAGCAGGAAGGGGTAGAGCGGCAGCTCAAACGGTTTCCGGAACAAGGCGGCCTCCCCGCTCGTTGCCGATTTTCCCGATCGTAGCGGTCCTGATCGCTGCGCCGTCAACTGCCTGCTTGCAGGAACAGGGCGGTGCGCCGCCCGGAGGGCTGCCGCCGGAAAGCCAACTCCCTCATGGGCGATCACAGTCGCTCGCGGGCGCTGCCCGGAACCTTGGTCGGAGAAGCGCGATTGCTGCAGGATTGAGGCAGGCAGCCATTCCGTGCAGTGGGACTGTTGATGGAAGCCCAGGGCGGTCGTCGCGCAGAGGCTCGTGTCCCGGTGCCCGTGCTTTGGCGGGTGACGGTGGCGCTGCTGGCGGTCGTCTTGCTGATACCGCTTTTCGCCGCGGAAATACCTCCGATCCTCGATTACCCGAACCATCTGGCCCGCATGAAGATCCTGGCGGAGGGACCGGCCAACCCGGTGCTGAGCCGGATGTACGAGATCCAATGGGGCCTGATCCCGAATATCGCCATCGACCTCGTCATGCCGCCGATGCTGCAGTTCATGCCGCTGTTCACGGCCGGCAAGGTCATGCTGTCGATCACGGTCCTGCTGCCGGTCGCGGGCGCGATCCTGTTCAGCCGAGCGCTGTTCGGGAACTGGTCGTTCTGGTCGCTGGGCTCAGGGTTGGTCGCCTATAATGGCATCACCCTGCTGGGGTTCATGAACTTCCAGATCGGGCTGGGCCTGGCCTTGATTGTCGCGGCCGGCTGGATCGAGTTCCGCGACCGGGCGCCGGTTGCGACCGTGCTCGGCGCTGCCCTGGGCGCCATTGTCCTGTTCTTCCTCCACATCTTCAGCGTGCTGTTCTTGGCCATCCTGCTGGGTTCCTTCGAACTCATGCGGCTCCATGCGCAGCGGCACTCCGGTCAACGAGTCTGGCCGGCGCTCCTGCGCAGCGCCCTCATGCTGGGCTGCGTGCTGGTGGTGCCGGTGGTCTTCCTCGCGCTGGCGCCCATTAGCGACAATCCGGCGGAGGCGGACTGGCGGCCGCTCAGCAGCAAGCCCGCCGGGCTGTTCCTGCCGTTCCTGAACTACCGGGTCAGGGTCGATTTCGGCACGGGCGCGCTGGTCGGCGCCTTCGTCCTGCTTTCCTGGTGGCGGGGCTGGATGAGGGTGCCGCTGTGCACGGTCATCGCCATGCTCGTGCTGGGCCTTGGCTACTTCCTGTCGCCGTTCCTGCTCATGGGCGCGTCCTTCGTGGACTACCGGATGCCGGCCATGATGGGCTTCCTGCTGTTTGCCGGCATGGTCCCGGCCCGGTTGCCGCGCCGGCTGGCGACCGCAGCCGGCGTGGCCCTGGCGCTCCTGTTCCTGGTCCGGATGGCGATCCTCGTCCTGGTCTGGATCGACTCGCGGGCCGATGTCGCCCGGGTGCGCGAGGCGATCGCCACCGTGGAGCCCGGTAGCAAGGTCCTGGTCGCGATCAACGAGCAGAAGGACAACCCGCGCTACTGGCGAGAAG
>NZ_WUJP01000829.1 GCF_009806515.1 Geminicoccus flavidas
GCATGCGGCGAAGCCGGCAGGTCTCCAGGCTCGCCTCGACCTTCCTCCATCTGGCCGCCCTGCTCTCGATCGAGCGTGACGCCTTCTGGCCGCTGCTGTTCGCCGAGCCCGGCAAGCAGCCGCTGCGCGCCCGGCCACCTTATGATGCACTCTCGCTGCCCGAAGGCCGCCCGCCGAGCTATCGCCTCCTTTCGCCGGAAGCCGCCCGAACGGGCCTGGACCCGGAGGATCTGGCAAAGGCGCCCTACCTTGAGGACTGGGCTCGGCAGTATGACTATGTGCTGATCCTGAACGCAGGCGGCGTCCCGGACCTGCACCGGGTCAACCCGGACAAGCTCGACCTGATCACGGCCAACGACACGGCGGCGCTGTTCCGCGTGGCGGAGGCACCGGGACATTAGCGCGACGCGGCCGACCGAGGTCATGGAGCCAGGACGAGCGCTATCCGCTATCCATGGGGACCTCTGTTGAGGAGCACGGCAAGATGCACCAGCGCCTGATGCCGGAGCGTGCCGACGCCCGGGCCGGCCGCCGCTCTGGCAGCCCTCCCCCATGGGGGAGGGCGCGCAGGCGGCCCGGATGGGGCTGCTGATGGCCAGCGCGGCACGGATCGGCGGAGCGATGCCGGCCTGGCGCCGCCGCCTGATCCAGTGCGGCTGCGTGTTCCTCATCCTCCTGGGCGTCGTCGGCACCATCCGCAACGGCGTGCTGCCGGGCAACCGGGTGTTCTTCGACTTCAAGGTCTTCTACGCCGCCGGGGAACTCTGGCGCGAGCGCGTGTCACCCTACGATGCCAAGGCGTTCTGGGCGGAGCTCGCCAGGTTCGACCCCGAGAGCCCCGAGTACAACCGCAAGCTCCGGGCGATCTATGTCTACCCGCCGCAGGCCTCGGCCTTCTTCGCGCTGTGGACGCGGCTGCCGATCGAGCAGGCCGCCCGCCTGCTGCTCGCCGTCAATGTCGCCCTGACCGTGCTGGCGCTGGTGCTGATGGGCCGGATCCTGTCCTGGTTCCGGCCGGTCGGGCTGGTGGAGCTCGCCTTTCTCGCGGCCCTTCCCGGGATCGGGCTGTACATCAACCTGCGCAACACGCAGTGGGGGATCCTGATCCTGGTCCTCCTGCTCGCCACCTTCATGCTCGAGCGCAGCGGCCGCCGGGCGCCGGCCGGCCTCACGCTGGCCCTGACCTCGTTCAAGCCCTCGTTCATGCCGCTGTTCGCGCTGTATCATCTCCTGCGGGGGAACTGGCGGCTCGTGGCGATGGCGGCCCTGGGCGTCCTGGCCCTGACGATCCTGCCGCTGGTCCTGACCGGCCAGCCCCTGACCAGGCTGCTCGAGTACAGCCATGCCCTGGAGCTGCGTGACGCACGCGGGGAATTCCTTTCGACCCACCCGGGCGAGCGGTTCACGATCAACTACAACATGATCCATCTGGAGGCGCTGCTGCTGCGCCTATTCGGCGCGCCGTCGGGCCTGGCCGGGGCCGCAGTGCTGCTGGCGCTGGCGCTGGTCTGCGTGGCCACGGCCTTCGTGTTGCGCCAGGCACCGCGCACGGAGGAGGAGCACCTCCTCGATTTCGCGATCGTCGCCGCCCTGTCGGCGACAGCGGTCTACCACCGCACCTACGACCTGTTCCTCCTGCTGCCGGGCTTCTTGTGCCTGTATCTGCGGGCCGCCAGCGACGTGGAGCGCCATGGCCGCTGGTGGTGGGCCGGCATCCTCGTGCTCTTCCTCTTGCTGTTCACCCGCTTCAACGGCTGGGTGACGAGCTGGATCTCCTCCACGCCCGAGCTCCGGGACCTGCCGCAGGCGCGCGCCCTGCTGCCCATGCCCTGGCTGGTCATGGCGCTGCTGCTGGCGCTGCTGCAACTGCGCCGCCAGCCGGCCGGCCTGGGCCAGTGCCGCCCGAACGGCTGCTAGGCGCGCTCGTCCTCCTCCGGCTCGTCCAGCGCCGCGCGGGCGATGTCTGCCGGAAAGCCGTGGCGCAGGAGGCGGGCGAGGTCGGCTTGGCGGTTGGGGGCGCGCTCGTCCTCGGGCCGGTGCCAGCCCAGGCGGCGCTTGCGCACGAAGGCCCGGGCCGCCGCGGCCTCGGGCTCCGGGATCTCCTCGGTGATGGCCTCCAGGGCGGCATCCGCCGTGTCCCGATCCACCCCCTGACGGGCCATGTGGTGGCGGATGCCCAGGCGCGACAGGCCGCGGTTCACCAGCGTGCGGCCGCGGCCGCGGGCGAACACGGCATCGTCGACATAGCCGAGTTCCACCAGCCGCTCGAGCGCCTGCTCGACCGGGCGCTGGTCGAGCTCCGCCGGGTCGGCACCGGGCTCGGGCGGGCGGAGCTTGGCCAGCCTGCGCAGGAGGACGCGCCGGACCGAGGCCTGGCTCGCCGAGATCCGCGCCAGGTAGCGCAGCCCGGCGGTCACCAGCTCGCGGACGAGCCTGGCCTCGTCCTGGTTCGGCAGGCCGTCGCTCACTTCTTCAGGCGCGTGAACACCCGGTTGCGCAGCTCGCGGGTCTTTTCCGAGCAGTCGCGCGCGGGCCTGAGGCGATCGGCATATTCGTTCGGCATGACCACGGCCGGATCGCTGCTCAGCGCCTCGTCCATGAACTCGGCCGAGCCCTCGATGGCGTTGTTGTAGCCGGTGAAGTTGGAGGCCTGCGCGATGTTCTCGGGCTTCATCACCCAGGCCAGGAACTTCTTCGCCCCCTCCTTGTTCGGCGCGCCCTTCGGGATGACGAAATTGTCCTGCCACATCGAGATACCCTCCTTGGGGTACACGTAGACCAGGCTCGGCAACTGCTCCCTGGTGCGGTGCGCGGCACCGTTCCACTGCTGGTGCATGATCACCTCCTTGGCGATCATCCGCTCGATCGTGCCGTCCGACTGGTACATGGCCAGCACCGGCTTCTGCTTTTCCAGCACGCCGAGGATCTTCTGCGCGTCCTCGGTCGATTCGCTGCACTGGTCCAGGCCCAGATAGAAGGCGGCGGCGTTCCAGAGCTCGATCTCGTCGTTCAGCGCGGCGACCTGGCCGTTGAGCTCGGCCGGCGGCTCGAAGAACGACTTCCAGCTCTCCTCCAGCTTGCCGCCCGGCACCCGCTCGCTGTCGTAGCTGAACCCGGTGGTCCCCCACATGTAGGGCACGCTGTACTTGCGGCCGGGGTCGAACCAGGGATCGGCGAAGGAGGTCTGGATGTTGGCGAAGCTCTCCAGGGTGGAGGCGTCGAATGGCTCCAGGAGGTCGGCCTGGATCATGACCGGGACCATGTAGTCGCTCGGCACCACGATGTCGTAGCCGCTGGCCCCGGCCTGCAGCTTGGCGAGCATGGTCTCGTTGGAATCGTAGACGTCCAGCACGACGCTGGTGCCGGTCTCCTGCTCGAACTTCTTCAGGAGCTCCGGCGGGAAGTAGTTGCTCCAGTTGTAGAAATTCACCGTGTCCGCGTGAGCGGCACCACTCGCCGCGCCCAGCGCCACGACCATGGCTGCCGTCGTCGCCACCAGCCTGTTGCTCACCTGTCCGTCCCCATCGCCCGTTCGTCCATAGACCGATCTTGGCCCTGGAAGGGATGGGACGGAAGGCGGTTCATGGTGGAGGGCGCCGCTGCTTCCACTGGCCCAGCCGGCGGTCCGCTGGACGCTGCCGCCCGGGCGGCCCGACAGCTTGCCCGGTTTCGGCAACACTCACGTCGAACTGTGCCGTTCCCGGCAAGGCCGAACTGGACGCTGCCCGACTTCCAGTAAAAACATCGGCGGCGGTTACACGAAGATAGAAGAACGCGTGATGATGCAGCCGGACGGCGACCTCGTCCGGAGTTGATCTTGCGGTCGCGGCCCCCGGCCTGGAGAGAATGATGTCAACACTTACACGGCTCGCCGCGCTCCTCGCCCTGCTGCTCGGCATCGCCAGCGCCCTGCCTGCGGCCCACGCGCAGGAGGGTGAGCCGGTCCGGCTCGCATCAGGCATCAGCTACCAGCTCCTGGCCCGCTGGGACATCGAGCGCCTGAACCGGATCCTGGAGGTGGATACCCAGGAATTCGCCGGGATCACGACGAGCTACACGCCGGCCACCAACGCGGTCCGGCTGTTTCGCGTCACCTATCCGTCCGTGGTCCCAGAGCGGGGCAACCGGCCGATCGTCGCCACCGGGCTCCTGGCCGTGCCCGAGGTGGAAGGGACGACCCTGCCGATGGTCTCCTACCAGCACGGCACGGTGTACGGCGAAGAGGAGGTGCCGTCCTTCCCCGACCAGTCGCCCGAGACCCAATTGATGATCGCGCAGTTCGCAGGCCAGGGTTATCTGCTGATCGGGGCCGACTATTTCGGCATGGGCCAGTCAGAGGAGCCGGAAGGCTACATGGTGAAGGGCAGTCACCAGCAGGCGACCTTCGACATGCTGATGGCCAGCCGTGCGGTGCTGGCGGATCTCGGGCTCGACAGCGACGAGCTGTTCCTGGCCGGCTGGTCGCAGGGCGGCTTCGTCACCATGGCCTTCCTCGAGAAGCTGGAAAGTGCGGGCGTGCCGGTCGCGGCGGTCGCAACGGCGAGCGCGCCGGTCGATGTCTTCGCAGCACTCAACGGCTTTCTCAACTTCCCGCGCGAGAACGACGCGCCCTGGGTGACGACGCTGTTCATCCTGTCGTCCTTCTCGTTCGAGAACTATTACGGCGTGCCGGGGCTGGCGCGGTCGGTCATCAACGACGAGCATTACGAGGTCTCGCGCAAGGCCTACCAGCGGCAGCCCTTCGATCCGGCGGACGTCCCGACCGAGCTGCGCCAGCTGATCCGGCCCGACTATTTCGATCCGCAGTTCTTCGCCGAATCCGCCTATGGCCGGCTCGTGGCCGCAACGCAGGCCTATCGCTGGATCATCCGGACGCCGGTGCGCAACTATTACGGCGAGAGCGACGAGGTGATCGCGACCGAGCTGGGCCAGCTCGCCATGACCTACCAGCGCGCCATCGGGAACGGGAACCCGCAGGTGGAGGCGATCTCGACCGGCCCGTCCTCGCACCGGGGCACGTTCGCCCGGGCGGTGCCGGCGTGGAAGACCTGGTTCGACGAGCCGTGACGTGCCAGGGCCGGCATCAGCCGGCCCGCGTCTCCGCCAGGCACTGCGCCCGCCGGTCGGCCTGCAGCACGGCATAGCACATGCCAGGATCCCGCCTCGCCTTGGCCAGGCAGGCGGTGCGGGCGTCGGCGTCACTGATCGCGTAGCAGGCGGCGGCATCTGCCGCACGTGCCGCTCCCGCCAGCAGGGCAGGTGCAGGAATCATGGCCGGCAGGACGAGGAACAGATGGGGCTGTCTCATGTCGTCCTCGTAGCCATGGCATCGCCGCCTGTCCTGGCCGAGATGCCGGACGCCATACCCGATGGCCCGGCCTGCCCTATCCTGAGAAGTGTTCAGCGCCGCACGCGCCCGACCAGCCAGGAGGCGGCGACGAAGACGATCGAGATCGCCAGCATCAAGGCCGAGACCGCGTTGACCTCGGGCGAGATGCCGATCCGGATCATGCCGAAGATGTAGATCGGCAGGGTCGTGGCGCCGGCACCGGCCACGAAATAGGTGATCACGAAGTCGTCCAGGCTGATGATGAAGGCCAGCATCGCGCCGGAGATGATACCGGGCCAGAGCTGCGGCAGGACCACGCGCAGGAAGGTCTGGCGGCGATTGGCGTAGAGGTCCTGGGCGGCTTCCTCCAGCCGCGGGTCCATGCCCTCCAGCCGGGCGCGGATCGGCAGGTAGGCGAACGGGATGCAGAACACGGT
>NZ_WUJP01000830.1 GCF_009806515.1 Geminicoccus flavidas
ATGCGCCAGGATCACCGTGCCCAGGCCCAGCCGGAAGCCCAGCATGATGAAGAACAGCAGTGTAGCCACGGCGGTGACGATCTCGGGCACGATCAGCGGCAGGCTGATCAGCGCGTTGACGCCGTCCTGGCCGCGAAACCGTGCACGGTTCATGCCGAGCGCCGCCAGCGTCGCGATGGTCGTGGCGAGCAGCGTCGCCGTGGTGGCGACGATCAGGGAGTTGTTGAAGGCTCGGATCAGGTCGGCATTGTCCAGCACGATGCCGAACCAGCGGGTGCTGAACCCGGTCCAGATGGTGGCCTGCTCGTTGTCGTTGAAGGCCAGTGCCAGGAGCACGACGATCGGCGCGTAGAGAAAGATGAAGAACAGCCAGGCGGCAGGCTTCAGCCCGGGGAAGCGGAACAGCGGGTTCTTGGCCGGGTCGGTCAT
Organism: Geminicoccus flavidas; assembly: GCF_009806515.1. Classification (GTDB taxonomy): domain Bacteria; phylum Pseudomonadota; class Alphaproteobacteria; order Geminicoccales; family Geminicoccaceae; genus Geminicoccus; species Geminicoccus flavidus. The sequence continues at coordinate 430 of NZ_WUJP01000830.1, forward strand.
GGGTCACACGGCTCCAGGGGCCCGGCGGTAGCGCCACAGGTAGAACATCATCGCGAGCAGCACGGCGGCCAGCAGCGCCATGGAGAGGGCGGCACCGAACGGCCAGTTGCGCGCAGCACCGAACTGGCTCTGGATCAGGTTGCCGATCATCAGTGCCTTGCCGCCGCCGAGCAGTTCCGGCGTCACGAAGGCGCCCAGGCACGGGATGAACACCAGGATGCAGCCGGCCACGATCCCGGGCATGGCCAGCGGCACCACCACCCTGCGCAGCGCCCGCCAGCGGTCCGCCCCCAGGTCGTAGGCGGCCTCGACCAGCCGCCAGTCCAGCTTCTCCAGGCTGGCATAGATCGGCAGCACCATGAACGGCATGAAGGTGTAGGTGAGGCCGACCGCGATCGAGAAGGTCGTGTAGAGCACGCCGATCGGCTGGTCGCGCAGCCCCAGCCCCATCAGCACCTGGTCGATCAGCCCGTTGTTCCGCAGGAGCAGGATCCAGGCATAGTTGCGGACCAGCAGGTTGGTCCAGAACGGGATGGTGACCAGGAAGATCAGGAGGTTGCGGCGCCGCTCGGGCTGCAGCGCCATGAACAGCGCGGTGGGCAGGCCGATTGCCAGGGTCAGCGCCGTGGTCAGCACCGCCAGCCAGATCGAGCGGAAGAAGATCTGGAGATAGTCGGTGTTGAGCAGCAGGCTGTC
>NZ_WUJP01000831.1 GCF_009806515.1 Geminicoccus flavidas
GTCCAGGTCGCGCTCGAACAGGAACTGGAGATAGGGCTCCGTGGTGAAGCTGCCCCAGTTCACCCCGCCGCCCGAGCCGCGCTCCATGAAGCTGATCGCCGCCATGATGCCCACCGGCACAAGCATGAACAGGCCGATCATCAGGATGGACGGGGCGATCAGCAGCGCGCGCCGCCTGCCTTCGCCGCTCTGTCGCGCCATGGCCTCAGTCCCCCACCACGCGCACGGCCTGCGGCTCGACGCTCACCCGTACTGCGGAGCCCGGTGCCGAGGCATGGATGGCACCGTGCCGGTTCTGCACCCGGGCCTGCAGTTCGGTGCCATCGGCCAGGGCCACCGTGCAGACCGTGTCGTTGCCGATATAGAGCAGGTCGCGCATGGTCGCCGGGATGCCCGGTTGCCCGTCCGGGAGCAGGTCCAGCCGTTCCGGCCGGATGGCCAGCGTCACCTCGGAGCCGCTCATGAGGCCAGGAATGGCCAAGCCCTGCACCAGGTCACCGGAACTCAGCCGGAACCGGGCCTGGCCCTCGGCCACCTCCTCGCAGCGTGCTGTCAGGAAGTTGGTCTCGCCGATGAAGTCGGCGACGAAGCGTGAGGTCGGCTGCTCGTAGATCTCGGTAGGCGAACCGATCTGCAGGATCCGGCCGCTGCTCATCACCGCGATCCGGTCCGACATGGTCAGCGCCTCCTCCTGGTCGTGGGTGACGAACACGAAGGTGATGCCGGTCTCGTGCTGGAGGCGCTTCAGCTCGATCTGCATCTCGCGGCGCAGCTTCAGGTCGAGGGCGGAGAGCGGCTCGTCCAGCAGCAGGACCCTGGGCCGCCCGGCCAGTGCCCTGGCCAGCGCCACGCGCTGCTGCTGGCCGCCGGACAGCTCGCGCGGCAGGCGCCGCTCGAAGCCTTCCAGGCGCACCAGCTCCAGCATCCGCCGGGCCTCGGCCTCGATCT
>NZ_WUJP01000832.1 GCF_009806515.1 Geminicoccus flavidas
CCGTCTTGGGCCGGCGCTGCATCTCCGGGCCGAACGCCACGTTGCGCAACACGGAAAGATGCGGGAACAGCGCGTAGGATTGGAACACCGTGTTCACCGGGCGGCGGAACGGCGGCAGGTTCTCGATGCGCTGGCCGTGCAGGAGCAGTTCGCCTTCGCTGGGCAGCTCGAAACCGGCGATCAGGCGGAGCAGGGTGGTCTTGCCGCACCCGGACGGGCCCAGGAGGGTGAAGAACTCGTTCTCGCGGATGGTGACCGAAACCCGGTCCAGCGCGGTGACCGTGTCGGCACCCGTCCCGAACCGCTTGGTCAGACCGCGCGCCTCGATCGCCCAGTCCTTCATCCGCCCCCTCCGTGCCCAGCTCCGCGGAGGCGAGACTAGCGATGCCCGCCCGGCAGGGAAGGTGGCCGGCGCTTTGCCGGGTGCCCTGCGACATGGAATCTGGCAGACGAAGGGAAGGACTTGTTGATTCCGTCACAAAGATCGGATTTTTTGGCTGCGGGTGTGGCGCGAAGACGCCGCCCAGGGAGGCTGGCATGCTGATCGGGATCGACCCGCACCTGAGCGGGGATCTCCTGGCGATCCTGCGCGACATG
>NZ_WUJP01000833.1 GCF_009806515.1 Geminicoccus flavidas
GGTCATGGCGACCGGATCTGCCTCGCGGACCGGAACTTCCCCGGTCCCGCCATGGCCGATGCCGGCGAGATCCCGCTCCTGCGCACCGACCTCGACACCGTCGCGATCGGCGGCGCGATCCTGTCGGTGCTGCCGCTGGACGGGTTCGTGCGCCACCCGGTGATGCGCATGGAGATCTCCGGCGCACCCGAGGAGATGAATGCCGGGCACCAGGGCTTCCTCGCCATGATGCACGAGGTGGCGGGCCGGCACTGGACGATGGGCTCGATCGAGCGCTTCGCCTTCTACCCGGAATCGGCGAAGTGCCGGGCGATCGTCTGGACGCTCGACGACCGGCCCTATGCCAATTTCATCCTGACCAAAGGCGTGATCGCGGCGGACGGCACCGTGGCCGTGCCCGGCCCGGCCGAACGACGATCGCTGGGGCTGGGCTAAGCCCCCGGCATCCCGAAAACAGTGGAGGCTTCGAGTATGCATCGCACGTCGATCGGCACCTGGGCCTACAATGTCGGACCCTACGGGGCCCAGCCGATCCCCTTCGACGAGGTGCTGGCGAAGCTCGCCGAATTGAAGTTCGACGGGCTGGAGCTGGGCGGGTTCAACGGCTACCCGAACCCGCAGAACCATCCCACCAAGGACGACCGCTCTGCCCTGGTCGAGAAGGTGCAGCGGCATGGCCTGGCGTTCTCGGGCTTCGCGCAGGACCTCTGGTCGCAGAAGCTCCTGAACACGCGCGACACCACCGACTACAAGGCGGCGTTCAAGGAGAACGCCCAGTTCGCGCAGGATCTCGGCATCAAGGGTGTGCGCGTCGACACGGTGCAGCCGCCGACCATCCATCGCGAGGCCGACTATGACGACCTGCTGAAGCGCCTGGTCGAGACCTGGGACTGGTGCATCAAGACCGCCGCCGACCACGGGCTCTACGTGACCTGGGAGTTCGAGCCGGGCTTCGCCTTCAACAAGCCGTCTGACATCCAGCGCGTGCTCGACAAGCTGCCGCACGAGAATTTCGGCATCATGTACGACACCTGCCATGGCCAGATGGTGGCGGTGAACGGTGTCCGGCAGGAGGGGAAGAAGGAGACGCTGAAAGGCGGGCAGCTCGAGTTCATTTCTCGCCTGTCCGGGCGGATCAACCACATCCACCTGATCGACAGCGACAATACCTGCCACAAAGACGAGCAGGGCAATGACGAGACCAGTGCGCATCCGCCGTTCGGCGAGGGCGTGCTGAACTTCGACGAGCTGGTGCCGGCCCTGGCCAAGGAGGATGTCGGCCATGATTGGTGGACAGTTGACCTGTGCTTCTGGCCGGAAGCCTGGGCCACCACGGAGAAGTGCAAGGCCGCCCTGGACGAGCTGAACAAGAAGTACGGGTGAGATCGCCATGCTCTTGGGCTTCAACCTCCTGCTCTGGACGACTCACGTCACCGAGGAGCACTTTCCGCTGTTCGCCGAGATCAGGAAGACCGGCTATGATGGGGTGGAGATCCCGATCTTCGAGGGGGAGCCGGAGCATTACCGCAAGATCGGCCAGGTCGCGAAGGACCAGGGCCTGCGCGTCACCGGCGTCACCGTGCTCCCTGACGAGAACTGCTCCGCGATCAGCGCCGACCCCTGCGCCCGGCTGAACGCGACCAAGCGGCTGGTCTGGGCGCTGGACTGCCTGCACGCGGCCGGCGGCGAGTTGCTCTGCGGGCCGTTCTATCAGCCGCTCGGCCAGTTCACCGGCGAGCCGGCCACGATCGAGGAGCGGTGCGGGATCGTGGAGGTGCATGGCAAGGCCGCGGACTATGCGGCGTCGCTGGGCCTGAAGCTCGCGGTGGAGCCGCTCAACCGGTTCGAGTGCCATGCGCTGAACCTGGTGGCGGACGCGGCCCAGGTGGTGAAGCGGGTGGATCGGCCGAACTACGGCCTGCTCTACGACACCTTCCACCAGAACATTGAGGAGAAGGACCCGGTCGGCGTGATCCAGCCGCATCTGGCCGAGATCAACCATGTCCACGTGTCGGAGAACGACCGCGGCACGCCCGGCAAGGGCCACGTTCCCTGGGAAGCGACCTTCCGCGCGTTCAAGCAGGGCGGCTACCAGGGCTTCTATGTGATCGAGGCGTTTGGCCGGGCATTGCCGGCACTGGCCGCCGCCACCCGGGTCTGGCGCGACTTCTTCCCGGCGCGCGAGGAAGTCTATCGGTTCGGCCACGACTTCCTGCGCGAAGCCTACGCCAAAGCCTGAGCCCATTGCCGAGGAAATGCAGATGAAGACGATGAAGGGTCCCGGCCTGTTCCTCGCCCAGTTCGTGGGCGACCAGGCGCCATTCAACAGCCTGAAGTCGATTTGCGGCTGGGCCGCGGGCCTAGGCTACAAGGGCGTGCAGATCCCGACTTGGGACGCCCGGATGATCGACCTGGAGAAGGCCGCGCAGTCCAAGGACTATTGCGACGAGATCAAGGGCATCGTCGCCGAGTGCGGGGTAGAGATCAGCGAGCTGTCGACCCACCTGCAGGGCCAGCTGGTCGCGGTGCATCCAGCCTATGACGAGGGCTTCGATGCATTTGCCGCGCCGCACGTGCGCGGCAATCCCAAGGCCCGGCAGGAATGGGCGGTGCAGCAGGTCTTGGCCGCTGCCAAGGCCAGCCGCAATCTTGGCCTGGACGTGCATGTCACCTTCAGCGGGGCGCTCGCTTGGCCCTACATCTACCCCTGGCCGCCACGGCCGGCCGGGCTGATCGACACGGCGTTCGACGAGCTGGCGAAGCGCTGGCGGCCGATCCTGGATGCGCATGAGGAAGTGGGCGTGGATGTCGCCTACGAGATCCATCCGGGCGAAGACCTGTTCGACGGCGCTACCTTCGAGATGTTTCTCCAGTGCGTGGGCAACCACCAGCGCTGCAACATCAACTACGATCCCTCGCATTTCTGCCTGCAGGGGCTCGATTACCTCGCCTTCATCGAGCACTACTACGAGCGCA
>NZ_WUJP01000834.1 GCF_009806515.1 Geminicoccus flavidas
TCAAGGCGTTCCACGTGAAGGACGCCGAGCTCAACACCTCGGGCAAGCAGGGCGTTTATTCCGGCTTCCAGGACTGGCCGCACCGGGCCGGGCGGTTCCGCTCGCTGGGCGACGGCCAGGTCGATTTCGGCGCGATCTTCAGCCAGCTGGCGGTGCACGACTATGACAGCTGGGCCGTGCTGGAATGGGAGTGTGCGATCAAGAACAGCATGGACGGGGCGCGCGAGGGTGCTGAGTTCATCGCCCAGCACATCATCAAGGTGAGCGAGAGCAGCTTCGAGGACTTCATCGGCCAGGGCGCCGACACCTCGGTGGCGCGCCGCTCGCTGGGCCTGGACCGCTGAAGGAGTCGATGGATGGTCGGTGAGAGCAGCCAGGCCAAGGCCGGGCGGCGCAGACTCAGGCTCGGCATGGTGGGCGGCGGGCAGGGCGCCTTCATCGGCGCGGTGCACCGCCTGGCGGCGCGGATGGACGACCGCTACGAGCTGGTGGCTGGCGCCTTCTCCTCCACGCCCGAGAAGTCGAGGGCGTCGGGGGCGGAGCTGGGGCTGCCCGAGGCGCGCTGCTATGGCAGCTATGCCGAGATGGCGCAGCGCGAGGCCCGGCTGAAGGAAGGCATCGACGTCGTCGCCATCGTAACGCCGAACCATGTCCACGTCCCGGCGGCGCTGGAGTTCGTGCGGCGCGGCAT
>NZ_WUJP01000841.1 GCF_009806515.1 Geminicoccus flavidas
TACTATGACCGCATCGTCGACGTGATGGAGGAACTGGTGCGCTTCACCCTGCTCACCCGTGGCCATGTCGACCAGCTGACCGACCGCTACAGCGAGCGCAAGGAGCGCTTCAGGCTTCCCGAAGCGATGTGAGTCCGCCAGTCGGCGGGAAACCCGGAAGGGCACCCGCCGCCAGGAACCCCGACCGCTACTTCGCCCAGTTGCCGCCGAGTTCGTCGTCGATATGCGCCTGGATGATCTCCTCCAGGCTGGTGTCGCGCTGGAAGCCCAGCTTCTCCGCTCGAGTCGGGGCGAAGGTGGTGGGCCAGCCGGCGACGATCTTCTGGATGAACGGGTCGGGCGTCCAGGTGACGCGGTCGACGACCTGCTTCGAGGTGACGCGCTCCAGGGCCGCCATCATCTGGGCCTGGGTGTAGGTGAGGCCCGGCAAGGTCAGCGAGCGGACCTGGCCGATCTCGTCAGACGGGATGGTCGCGGCGTGGATCAGGGCGTCGATCACCTTGCGCGGGGACAGGCTGTACATCCTGGCTTCCGGGGCCACCGGGCAGACCACGCTCTCGCCGGCCAGCGGCTCGCGCACGATCGAGCTGGCGAAGCTGGAGGCGGCGGCGTTCGGCCGGCCGGGGCGGACCACGATGGTGGGCAGGCGCAGCGAGCGGCCGTCGATCATGCCCTTGCGCGAGTAGTCGGCGACCAGCAGCTCGCAGGCGGCCTTCTGCGCGCCGTAGGAGGTCTGCGGGGTGAGGATCTGGGTGTCGGGGATCGGGTCGGGCAGCGGGCCGCCGAAGGCCGCGACCGAGGAGGTGAAGATCAGCTTGGGCACATGGCCGGCCCGGCGGGCGGCATCCAGCACGTTGAGCGTGCCGGTGAGGTTGACCCGATAGCCTAGGTCGAAATCCTGCTCGCATTCGCCGCTGACGGCGGAGGCCAGGTGCCAGACGATGCCGGGCTTGTTGCCCATGAGGATGCCCACCTGGGTGGGGGCGGACAGGTCGCCGGTGATCACCTCGACCCGGTCGTCCGTGGGCAGGCCCTGCGGGGCCACCACGTCGAAGCAGGTGATCCGCTCGATCTGCTCGCCGCCGACCCGGCCGTCCTTCAGGAGGCGGGCGATCAGCTTCCTGCCAATGAAGCCAGCCCCGCCCGTGACCAGAACGCGCATCCCCAATTCTCCCTGCCGCGCCTTCGCTGGCGATCTCCTAGCCCGCAACCGATCCCGTGACCATCGCGCCTTGACCGATCCCTTGGGGTTCCGCATGACAGGTCGGGTAACAAAGATGATTAATGCCTGCAGGGGAGGCGAACAGGATGCGGTCGTTCAACCGTCGATCCACCTTGGGACTGATGTCCGGAGGACTGATGGCCGGCGTGGCCGGCGGGACGCTGCTCGGCCGGGCTGCCCGGGCCGAGGTCGTGGCGGCCGACGTGCCGACTCCCGGCTACGAGATCGAGAGCGGTGCCGAGCTGCGCGTCTTGCGCCCCGCCAAGTTCGTGGCCGGCGACGAGGAACTGTTCCTGGCCAATTCCAAGAAGTTCACCGACCAGACCGGGGTGGCGGTCCGGGTCGACCAGGAAAGCTGGCAGGATCTCCGGCCGAAGACCGCCGTCGCCGCCAATGTCGGCACCGGGCCGGACATCGTGCTGGCCTGGAACGACGACCCGCACCAGTACCCGGAGAAGATCCTCGATCTAACCGATCTCGCCGACTATCTGGGCAAGAAATATGGCGGCTGGGCGCCGCTCGCCGAGACCATGGGCAAGGGGCCGGAGGGCAACTGGATCTGCATCCCCGTGGGTGCTTCCGGCGGCAAGATGGTCTACCGCGACTCCTGGATGAAGGAGGCCGGGTTCTCCGAGTTCCCGAAGGACACGGCGGGCTTTTTGGAGCTGGCCAAGGCGCTGCAGGGCATCGGCCACCCAGTAGGCTTCACCTTGGGCCAGGCCGAGGGCGACGCCAACACGTTCTGCCACTGGCTGCTCTGGGCGCATGGCGGTTCGGTGGTCGACGAGAACGGCAAGGTGACGCTGGATTCGCCGGAGACTCGCGCGGCGCTGGCCTATGGCACCGAGCTCTACAAGACCTTCATCCCCGGCACCCTGTCCTGGCTGGACCCGTCCAACAACAAGGCGTTCCTGGCCGGCGAGGTCTCGGTCGTTGCGAATGGCATCTCGGTCTATTACGCCGCCAAGACCTCGGACGACCCGAACGTCAAGGCGTTGGCCGAGGATATCGGCCATGCCGCTATGCCGATCGGCCCGGTCGGCCGGCCGACCGAGACGGCGCTGACCGTGAGCGGCATGATCTTCGGGCACACCAAGTATCCGAACGCCGCCAAGGAATATCTGCGCTTCATGATGGAGAAGGAGCAGTACGAGCCCTGGCAGGAGGCCAGCATTGGCTACTGGGCGCATTCGCTCAACGCCTATGACGGCAACCCGGTCTGGACCGTGGACCCCAAGCACACGCCGTATCAGAAGATCATGACCGAATCGCTGCCCTACGGGTACAAGGGGCCGCTGGGCTATGCGAGCGCCGGCACACTCGCCGATTACATCGTGGTGACCATGGTCTCCTCGGTTGTCAGCGGCGCTGCCTCGCCCGACGATGCGATTGCGGAAGCGACTCGCCGCGCCGAGCGCTATTATCGCTGAGCCTTGACCGGATGGCCGGGCCCGCCGTCGGCGGCCCGGCCACCGCACGATGCGCAATTCCCTGGGAGGAACCATGGCCAGCGCCGCCACTGTCTGGGACGGACGCCGCCCGGAACAGTCCTGGCTGTCGCGCAAGCTCGACGACCGTCGCGTGCTCGCTGCCCTGTTCATGCTGCCCGTGGCAGCCCTGCTCTTAACCTTCCTGAGCTACCCTCTGGGCCTGGGGGTCTGGCTGGGGTTCACCGACACCCGGATCGGCCGTGACGGCATCTGGATCGGGCTGGAGAACTATACCTACCTGTTCGAGGACCCGGTCTTCTGGCTCTCGGTGTTCAACACGATCGTCTACACGGTCCTGGCGACCATCCTGAAGTTCGGGCTGGGCCTGTGGCTGGCGCTGCTGCTAAACCACCATCTGCCGTTCAAGAGCCTGATCCGGGCCATCGTGCTGCTGCCCTGGATCGTGCCGACCGTGCTCTCGGCGATCGCGTTCTGGTGGATCTACGACCCGCAGTTCTCGATCATCTCCTATGTGCTGCGCGGCATCGGGATCATCGACACCAATATCGACTTCCTGGGCGAGCCGTGGAACGCCCGGCTGTCGCTGATCGCGGCCAATGTCTGGCGCGGCATCCCGTTCGTGGCGATCTCGCTGCTGGCGGGCCTGCAGACCATCTCGCCCTCGCTCTACGAGGCGGCGATGATCGACGGGGCCACTGCCTGGGAGCGGTTCGTCCACGTCACCGTGCCGATGCTGATGCCGATCCTGGCGGTCGTCCTGACCTTCTCGGTGCTGTTCACCTTCACCGACTTCCAGCTGGTCTACGCGATCACCCGCGGCGGGCCCAACAACGCCACCCATCTGATGGCGACGCTGGCCTTCCAGCGCGCGATCCCGGGCGGCTATCTGGGCGAGGGTGCGGCCATCGCGGTGGCGATGATCCCGTTCCTGGTCGCGTCCACCATCTTCTCCTATGTCGCGCTGGCGCGGCGCAAGTGGCAGCAAGGAGGCAGCGATGACTGAGGCCGCCGCCGAGAAGGCACCGGTGATCACCACCGAGCGCACTGGCGTGATCAACTGGGATTCGCTGCCGCGCCGGATGATGGTCATCTATGTCCCGCTCATCCTGTTCCTGCTGATCCTGCTGTTCCCGTTCTACTGGATGGTGATTACCGCGTTCAAACCGAACGCGGAACTCTACAACTTCACCGACTACAGCCCGTTCTGGGTGAGTTCACCGACGCTGGAGCACATCAACCGGCTCCTGTTCCAGACCGACTATCCGCGCTGGCTGTGGACCACGATGATGGTGGCGGTCGCCAGCACCTTCCTGTCGCTGTTCGTCTCGGTGCTGGCCGCCTATGCGGTGCAGCGGCTGCGCTTCAAGGGCAGCCAGTGGGTGGGGCTCGCCATCTATCTGGCCTATCTGGTCCCGCCCTCGATCCTGTTCATCCCGCTGGCGACCATGATCTTCAAGATGGGCCTCTATGACAGCCCGCTGGCGCTGATCCTGACCTATCCGACCTTCCTGGTGCCGTTCTGCACCTGGCTGCTGATCGGCTACTTCAAGTCGATCCCGTACGAACTCGAGGAATGTGCGCTGATCGACGGTGCCACGAGGCTGCAGATCATGTGGAAGGTGACGCTGCCTTTGGCGGTGCCGGGGCTGATCTCAGCCGGGATTTTCGCCTTCACCCTGTCCTGGAACGAGTTCATCTACGCGCTGGCTTTCATCCAGAGCTCGGAGAAGAAGACCGTGCCGGTCGCGGTGCTGACCCAGCTCGTCGAGGGCGACGTCTATCACTGGGGCTCGCTGATGGCCGGCGCGCTCTTGGGCTCGATCCCGGTGGCGCTGATCTACTCCTTCTTCGTCGACTACTATGTTTCGAGCCTGACCGGGGCGGTGAAGGAATGACCGGGCGGCCCGGCGTCATTTCGCCGGCCCCGACCCTGGCCGGGGCCGGCGCATTCAGCGGCGGCCCATTCAGCGGCGTCGTTGCGTCGAGAAGCCGATCGGCTTGATCGCGGCCGGGCGGCCTCCGCCCGGCGGCTCGGTCGGGTCGTCCGGGGGCTGGGCCTGTGGGTCGCGCTGGCGTCCGGTGCTGAGTGCCCGGGCAAACCGGTTCAAGGGCCGGCTGCCGGGCTCGCCCACCGTGCCCGGCCGGCGCAGGCGGAACAGGAACGGATCCTCGCCCTCCTCCGCAGGCTCGGCCCGCTCCGGCCGGGCCGGCTCCGCGGGCGGGGGTTCCGCCGGCGGCCGGACGGGTGCTCGCGGCTGGCGGACCGGTTGTGCCGGCGCCACCGGCTCGGGCGGTGCCGCGACGGGCGGTCGCGTGGGCGGCGCCGCGGTGCCGGGAGCGGATGCCCGCGTCGGCAGTGGCGGCAGGGAGGGTGCCGCTGGCGACGGGGCGATTCGCTCGAGGAACGGCAGCCGCCGCCAGCGGAGCACCGGTGGGTCCTCCAGATAGGTGATGGGCGGCCGGTCGACGTCCTCCAGCCGGGGCGGCGGTGGCGGTGGCGGGGAAGGGGGCTCCTCGACCGGCGGAGGTTCCTCCACTGGAGGTGTCGGCACCGGCGGCTCCTCGACCGGCGGGGCCGGCTGCGGTTCTGTCTGTTCCTGCGCCTGCTCGGCCGCTTCCGGGGCAATCAGGTGGGTGGGCGTGGCCAGCGGCGCCGCTGCCTGCACCGGCTGGAGGGCCTCTGCCAGCCATGCCTGACAGGCCGGCAGAGCCCCCAGGGCCCGGAAATAGCCGGTGGCGACCGGGTCGGCGGCCAGGGCCTGGCGGAGCACGCGGCCCAGCAACGGGGCCAGCATCGCATCGGCACCGCTGAACGTCCCGAACAGGAACGGCCCGCCGGCAGCGGCCAGATGCCGGTGCCGGTCGACCAGGCGCTGGAGGCGGCGCAGTTCCTCGGTGAGCCTCCCGATCGCACGCGGCTGCGGCAGCAGACCGTTCACCTCGCCCGCCGCCAGTGCCTGCAGGTGCTGAAAGCCATCCGCCGCCTCGGCCGCGACCGCCCGGGCCGCCGCACGGGCGGCGCGGTCGGCCGGCCAGACCCCGGCATGGCGCTCGGCCAGATGTTCCAGGATCGGCAAGGCACCCCAGACCAGCAGCCGGCCCGCATGGAGCAGCGGCACCTGGTCCTGGGACGGCTCGACCGCGAACGGCAGCCGGCCCGCCACCGGCACCGGCCGGAACGGCGCCTCCTCGAACGGGATGCCCAGCTGGCGCAGCACCAGCCAGACCGGGAGTGCCGGCGAGCCGGCCTGCCGGCTGCCCAGCACGAGGGAGGGTGCAGCCCCCTTGGTGCCGGCGGCCGCTCCCGGGGCCATCATCCGAGGCTTTCGGGCATGGGCAGCTGGCCGGCCCGCGCCTCGATCTCGGCCAGGGTCGGCTGGGCGCTCTGGGCACCCAGACGCTCGCAGGCCAGGGCCGCGCCCACCGCGGCACGGTGCAGCGCCAGGTCCAGGCCCAGGCCGCGGTCCAGGCAGGCGGCCAGCACGCCGGTGAACGCGTCGCCAGCACCGGTGGTGTCGACCGGATCGACCGGCAGGGCGCCGACCTGGAACAGCTTCTCGCCCTGCTGCGCGATCGCACCCCTGGCACCCAGCGTCACCACCACCGCGAGGTTGCGCCCCGCCACCAGCCGTGCCGCCAGCGCACGGACGTCACTGTCGCCCGCACCGGCATGGGCGGCGACGCGCGCCTCCAGTTCGTTCACCACCAGCACGTCAAGCGCATCCAGGACCTCGCCCGGCAGTGCCGCGGCGGGGGCCAGGTTCAGGATGGTCCGCGCCCCCCTGCCCCTGCCGCGCAGCAAGGCGCGAAAGCTCTCCTCCGTGCGGATCTCGTTCTGGCAGAGCAGCGTGGTGCCGGGCCCAAGGAGCTCGTCCGACACCTGGCCGGCATGAGTGTCGAGATTGGCGCCGGAGGCGACGATGATCTGGTTCTCGCCGTGCGCGTCCACCCCGATCACCGCAACCGCCGTGGGCCTGGGCGACACGACCAGGCCCGCGACCTCGACCCCGGCATCGGCCAGGAGCTGGCGGACCACTGGCCCATACGCGTCGTCGCCGACATGGCCGATGAAGTGGACCTCGGCCCCGGCCTTGGCCGCGGCTGCCGCCTGGTTGGCGCCCTTGCCGCCGGGTGCCATCGTGTAGGACGGGCAGAGCACGGTCTCGCCCGGTGCCGGCAGCGTCTGCACCGGGAACAGCAGGTCGGCGTTGATCGAGCCGGGAACGATGATCATGGCCGCATGCCTCCGCCCGCGCCTTGCCCGACCGATCCCCCAGATCCGATCGACGCAGAGCCGGTGATGCCGCCAACCGAGCGGCCTGTCCAGCCATGCCACGCTGGGGTGCCGACCCGCCAGATGCCTTGGCCTGGAGCATGTCCCCCGACACGAAGATTTGCCCAGCATTCATTTCCGGTTAACCGGGTGGTGCTAGAGAATGATGCGTCGCGCCGGGGCTGGCGACCGGTCGGATGAGGGCCGGCCAATCGCCGCACCTGGTTGCCAGGAAAGGGTGCCGGCTGCAGTTGGACCGTGCCGGCCGAGCCCGGTCCTCGTGCGCGACTGCAGGGCCGTGAGGGCTGGTACGGGCTGACTTTTGGGGGAGAAGGACGATTCTGTTGGACCGACGCCGCTTCGTCGCTGCTGCCACCGGCCTTGCGGCCGCGGGCGCGCTGCCTCCGCTGCTCGCGGCTGCACCGGCCCGGGCCGAGGCGAAGTTCCGGCTGTTCGACGCCATGCGCTTTGTCGGCAAGCCAGACAATCTCGTGGCCTGCGGGCTGACGCCGATCCGGGTCGTCTATGCCTACGAGTTCTGGCCGACCCGTAACTGGGACGAGCCGGACCTGGACCATGTCGAGACGAAGCTCGTGCCCAAGCTCCTGGGCGAGGGACACGACCGGATCGTCCTGGACATCGAGCACTGGGAAGGCGACGAGGTCGACAAGTTCGTCCAGATCATCGAACACATGCGCAAGCTGATGCCCAGGGTCCGACTGGGCTACTACTCGATGGTGCCGGTGCGCGACTACTGGGCCTTCCAGCCCGGCCGCGAAGGCCGGCTGATCGTCTACCAGCAGAAGGTCCAGCAGTGGCAGAAGCTCGCGGATGCGGTCGATGACCTCTATCCGACCCTCTATGCCTACTACAAGGACCGCGACGGCTGGATGCGGATGGCCGACGGCATGCTCGCCGCGGGCAAGGCGATCGGCAAGCCGATGTATCCGTTCCTTTGGCCGCAATACCATGACCACAACCGTAAGCTCGAGCTGGCCCTGATCGAGGGCGATTTCTGGCTGCAGCAGCTGGACAAGGTGAAGGACAGCGGCTGCGACGGCGCGGTGCTGTGGGGCACGATCGCGCCGGAGCGGACCACACCGGATGGCAGGCGCGCGCGCCTGAAATGGGATCCGGCGGCGGAGTGGTGGCTGCAGACCCGAGCGTTCGCCCGTGATGCCGGGCTCGCGGACAGCACCTGCACGTGACCCGCTACCCGCTCGATCCCGCGATCGACGCCTGGCTTCGGGAGGGCGAGCGGGTGGCCTCGCTGCCGCCTGGAGCCGGAATCGACGAGCAGCGTCGGGCCTATGCCCGGACCTGCCGGTATTTCGGCAGGCCGCACCCGCCGGGCCTGGTGACGGAGGACCGCCGCTTCGGCGACAGGTCCTGCCGGATCTACCGGCCGGCGCGGCCGCTGGGTGGCGGCATCCTGTGGTTCCACGGCGGCGGCTGGGTGGTGGGCGATCTCGACACCCATGACAGCGTGGTGGCGGACCTGGCGGATGCGACGGGCTGCGTCGCGGTGGCGGTGGATTATCGGCTGGCACCGGAGCACCCGTTCCCGGCCGCCTTCGACGACGCGCTGGCAGCCTATCTGGCAGTGCGGGCCGCCGCTGCCGGGCTGGGCATCGCGCCTGACCGGCTGCTGCTCGGCGGGGACAGCGCCGGCGGCAATCTCGCCGCCGCGGTGAGCCAAGCCTGCCGGGACCGGGGTCTGCCCATGCCGGCGGGGCAGCTGCTGGTCTATCCGGCCCTGTGCGCCGACGACACGCTGCCCTCGCGCAGCGCGATGGCCGACGCGCCCGGCCTGTCCGCCGCCGACATGCGCCACTACCTCCAGCTCTATCTGGGCCGCCCGCCCGAGCCCGCCGACCGCCACGACCTCCGCCTCCATCCGGGCGAGGCCGCGGAGCCCGCCGGCCTGCCGCCCACCTTCCTCACCGCCGCCGAATACGATCCCCTGGCCTCCGACGTCCTGGCCTATGCCGCACGCCTGCGCGCGGCCGGTGTCGCGGTCGACGCGGCGGTGGAAGCCGGCCTGCCCCATGCCTGGCTGCGTGCCCGCCACGTTGCAGCCCCCGCCGGGGCGGCCTTCCTCCGCCTGATAGCGGCGGCAAGACGCCTGAGCCTCGCCGACGATACCCAGCCACAGGCATGACCCGTGGAGGCAGGCGGGC
>NZ_WUJP01000850.1 GCF_009806515.1 Geminicoccus flavidas
GGGGTGGATCCAGTTCCACGGCCCGCCGTCGCTCTCCGAGGCGGTGTGGAAATTGTGCAGGTGCGGCGCGATCTCCGGATGGCCGAAGCCCTTGTGGTCCTCCACCGAATCCAGGTCGTTCTCGATGTGCAGGCAGAAGGGCTGGTTGTAGCGCACGTCGATCAGCGGCCCGCCGAACTCGTCGCCATAGGACCAGACCTTGCTCTCGCCATATTCCTTGGCGAAGCTGTGGTCGCGCTCCCGCACCCGCAGATGGATCCAGCGCTGCATCCTGAAACGGTTGGCGCAGTACTGGTGCTCGGCCTCGTTGTAGGGATAGGCATCGCTGCTGTCCTCTTCCGCCGGGCTCGGGATCGGCAAAGGCTCCTGCCAGGGCGTGGTCCTGGGACTGGCCGAGCTGGCCGCCAGCGCCTTGCGCAGCGAGGCGCCCTGCGCCCAGTAGGCGCCCCCCACGATCAGGCCGAGCTTGGCGATCTCGCGCCGGCTGAACCGGGCCGCCTGGAGCTGGTTGCGCAGTTCGACCGCACGTCTGGCGGCACGTATCTTGGAGAACATGATCCCGACCTCGTTATGCGCAGGCTGAGGAATTTCCTCGGATTTATTGGTTGGCGCTGCTCAGGCGACCGGCCGGTCGGTCAGCGAGGTGACCGCCTTGACGATCCAGGCAGCGCGCGACAGAGCAGGCGTGCCGGCCCAGCGATCGAGCCGGGCATTGCCGTAGCGCAGCATGCCGGTGTGGTTGTCGAGCTGGAGGTCGTAGAGCGGATCGCTGCTGGCAAAGCCCAGGGCCCGG
>NZ_WUJP01000842.1 GCF_009806515.1 Geminicoccus flavidas
GGCCGCCGGCATGCACCTGTCGCCGCTTCTTGGCGAAGGCGGGTACCTGCTCCGTCCAGCCGCCATCAGCCGTGTGGCGCCGGGGTAAGCAGATCCTCGTGATCTAGATCAGTTTCGGTTCAGTCGCCTGCACAACCGGCATTCAAGGTCGTTGGGGCATTGGCTCGTGCTGCAGGTGGCGGGCGGATCGCCGATGGTGCTCCAGAGGGCGGCACGGGGTGGCCGGCGGCCTGACTTGGGAGCGTCATGAGCTTGGCGAAGACCGTCAAGGCTCTGCGCCGGCGCCGGATCCAGCCTCGGATCGCCCGATCCGCGTGGACCGCAGCGAACGCTCGGGCCGGCACCGCTGGATCGGGGAGCGCATCCTGGTCTGGTTCAGCCGCTTCTGCCGCCTGACGGTCCGGTACGAGCGGTGCGCCGATAACCACGAGGCCTTCCTCACCTTCGCGGCCTCCGTCATCTGCTGGAGCTACATCGTCCGCCTGCCCTGGTTGACCTCTTGCTCGAGCCGAGCTCTGAGCTGCTTGCGCTCGCCTCGGGAGCGGATCTGCCGGGGGGTGACCGCCTGCGGGCTGAGCCCGGTCGAGCCATCCCGGCGGTTGAGCGTGTAGCTCTGCTCGGCCGCAACCAGCAGATCTTCGGGTCCGTAATGGGCGATGACGGTCACGCGGATCGCTTCGATCGCGTCGATGGCCGGGATGCCGGCCTGTTCCGTCGGGCCCCGCCCCGCCCGGATGGCATGGTCCAGCATGGCACGGAACGTTCCCATGTCCCGTATGCACCCGGGGTCGAGCGGGCCCTGACGCGTCCACAGGTTCAGATCGGTGGGCGCTTGCCACTCCTCGAGGTCCTCGATCTCGGTGACGGAGTGGCTGGAGGCACCCTCGGCCGTTGTCAGGTCGAGGAGGAGGCTCCGGATGTAGATGGCACCCTGGCTCAGGTTGCTGATGAGGCAACGAGCATCGAGCCCCGATCCGCCGCCGACGCTGATCAGGATGTTGGCCTGCCGCTGGCGACGGTAGCTCGAGACAAAGACCTGCAGGTATGCGATCCAGACGAGCAGCATGGCGAGATTGAGGACGACATTCACCGCGTCGCTGTTCTCGCTCAGCCAGTTCAGCATGGCTCCCCGCGTGCTCGTCGATCTTGCAGGACGGGAGGATGACAGGGCTTCAGCGCCCGGGGCAGATCGATCGGCTGACAGCTTCAAGCAGTGCGTCGCGCCTCAGAAGCGGGCGACAGCGTCCCTGTCCACCAGCCCCTCGGCGCAGGTGCCGTGTCATGAGATCGGTTCGAGACGAGCCCCGGTCAATGCCGGCGCGGAACATCCAGCCGGCTCTCCGGTTGAGAGCCAAAGGACCTGACCCATGGCACAGTCAACCGATCAGGCCGAAGGCGAGGCCAGCGTTTCGGGCGCAGAACCGCTCCGCGAGCCCGAGGGCCGGACCGAGATCATCGAGACCTCGTACGAGATTGGGCAGCACAACATCGCCCGGAGCGGGTTGCTGTCGTTCGACATCCACCAAGTCGTCTTCGTCGTCTCGGCCCTCGCGATCGTCGCCTTCACGTTCCTGACGATGGCCTTCCAGAACGAGGTCGAGCCGCTGTTCGTCGGCCTTCGCGACTGGCTGACCGCAACGCTCGACTGGTTCTTCTTGTTGGCCGGCAACATCTTCGTCCTGCTCTGCCTCGTCCTGATCGTCACGCCGCTGGGCAGCGTCCGGCTGGGTGGACCCCAGGCCACGCCGGACTACAGCTATATGTCGTGGTTCGCCATGCTCTTTGCCGCCGGCATGGGCATCGGGCTGATGTTCTACGGGGTCTCCGAGCCCCTGGGCCATTTCAGCGCGGCCCTCGAGGGGGTGACGATCGATGCGGGCGGGGCCCGCACCGACTGGGCGCCGCTCGGGGGTGCCGAGGGAGACCCGGTGGCCGCCCGGCGGCTCGGCATGGCTGCGACGATCTTCCATTGGGGCCTGCACCCCTGGGCAATCTATGCCGTCGTGGCGCTGGCACTGGCGCTTTTCTCGTTCAACAAGGGCCTGCCGCTCACGCTGCGGTCCTGCTTTCATCCCATCCTGGGTGAAAGGATCTGGGGCTGGCTGGGACACGTGATCGACATCGTGGCGATCCTCGCCACGATCTTCGGTCTGGCCACCTCGCTTGGGATCGGCGCGCAGCAGATCGCCGCTGGCCTCAGCTTCCTCTTCGGCTTCCCGACCTCGAGCGCGGCGCTCGTCTTCCTGATCATCGTGATCACTGCGATTGCGCTCGCATCCGTGGTGGCGGGGCTGGACGCCGGGGTGAGGCGCCTGTCCGAGCTGAACCTGGGCCTGGCTGCGCTCCTGCTCCTGTTCGTCATTGTGGCAGGTCCCACGCTCGACATCCTGACCAGGTTTGTCTCGAACATCGGGGCCTATGCCACCTATCTGCCGGCGCTCTCGAACCCGTTCGGGCGGAACGACGACAACTTCCGGCATGGCTGGACGGCCTTTTACTGGGCCTGGTGGATCAGCTGGTCGCCCTTTGTGGGCATGTTCATCGCGCGCGTGTCGCGGGGGCGCACGGTGCGGCAGTTCCTCGTGGCAGTGTTGCTTGTCCCGACCATGCTGTCCGTCCTCTGGATGACGGCCATGGGCGGCACCGCCATCAGCCAGGTGCTGAACGACGGCTTCACCGGCGCGCAGGAGGCTCCCCTGGAGCTGAAGCTCTTCGCCATGCTGACCCAGCTCCCTCTGACCTTCCTGAGCTCACTGGTGGGCATCGTGCTCGTGGTGGTGTTCTTTGTCACCTCGTCGGACTCGGGCTCGCTGGTGATCGACACGATCGCGGCCGGCGGCAAGATCAACGCGCCCACGCCCCAGCGCGTTTTCTGGGCGACCTTTGGAGGGCTGGTGGCCATCGCGCTGCTTCTGGGTGGAGGGCTGGCCGGGCTGCAAGCGATGGCCGTCTCCACGGGCTTTCCGTTCACTTTCGTCCTGCTCGGCGCGTGCTATGCCATCCTGCGGGGCCTGATGAGCGAGCCACGCCAACGCGGGCTGGCAGAGCAAGCTCGTCCAGATGGGCGAGCCGGCGAAAGCGGAAGAGTGAGGTCAGGCTGAACTCCACCACCAATCGGTGGTCAGCAACCTGGGCCGCCCGGCCAACATGGGCGCCTCGATAGCTAATCCAGTATCTTCGGACGACGAGGTCTTGCCATGCCCCGGAGACGACAAGAGTCGCCCCGCTTCGGGTACGGTCAGGCTTGCTTGGACCATACAGCCTGGCGGAGCGGCCTGCCTGCCGGCTCATCTTGCCGCGGCTGCCAGCGGGCTCGCGGTTTCGCGGATCGGCAGGTGGATGATGGCGCTGAAGGCACCCACGCCGACGCCGACCCACCAGACGGTGTCGTAGCTGCCATAGGCGTCGTAGAGCCGGCCGCCCAACCAGACGCCCATGAAGCTGCCCAGCTGGTGGCTCAGGAACACGATGCCGTAGAGCGTGCCCATGTAGCGCAGCCCGTAGAGATGGGCGACCAGGCCGGAGGTGAGGGGTACGGTGGCGAGCCACATGCTGCCCATCACCGCGGAGAAGATCAGCACCGTGGCGGGCGTCATCGGAGTCAGGATGAACCAGGCGGCGATCAGGGTGCGGCCCGTATAGATTCCAGCCAGCAGGTACTTCTTGGTGAAGTGCTTGCCGGCCCAGCCCGCCAGCAGCGTGCCTGCGATGTTGCCGAGCCCGATGATGGAGATCGCGACCGCCCCCAGCGCATTGGTGGTGGTGATCCCCATGGAGTGCAGCACGCTGCCCAGCATGATCGGCCCGCAGCTCTCGGCCACGAAGGCCGGGAAATGCGCGGTAATGAAGGCCAGCTGGTAGCCGCAGGAGAAGAAGCCCAGGAAGATCATGGCGAAGCTCGGGTCGCGCAAAGCACCCAGCACCACCGTGCCCATGCTTTCCTGCAATTCCGCCTTGGACGCGGGTGCCGGCGTGCGCATCCAGGGCAGCACCACCAGCACCGCCAGGATTATCGCCGCAAACACCAGGAACACGTGCTGCCAGGGCATCAGCGCCAGCAGGCCCTCGGCCAGCGGCGGGCCCAGTACCTGGCCGGCGGACCCGGCGGCGGTAACGATGGCAAGCGACATGGAGCGGTTCTCGGCCGACGAGGCCCGGCCCACCACGGCCAGCACCACGCCGAACCCGGTGCCGGCGACACCCAGCCCCACCAGCACCTCGTAGAGCTGGTGCTGGATCGGCAGGGTGGCGCCTGCCGAGAGGATCAGGCCCAGCGCATAGGCCAAGGCCCCCAGGATGATCGCCTTGCGGTCGCCGATCTTCTCGGCCAGCGCACCGAACAGCGGCTGGCCAAAACCCCAGGCCAGGTTCTGGATCGCAATCGCGAGCGAGAACTCGGCGCGGGGCCAGTTGAACTCCATCGCGATCGGCAGCTGGAACACGCCGAACGACGCGCGGATGGCGAAGCCCACCAGCACCACCAGGCTGCCGGCTAACAGGACGGGGGTGACGAGGGGAGCACGCTGGAGCATAGCGCCTCTTTGCGCGGGCCGGGCGCAGTGTCAACTGACGGTCCAGACAGCGATATGCGGCCCGCTAGCCGATGCGGGGGGCAGAGGCCCTGCCTGTGGCATCGTGCCCCTGGCCGCAGCCGGGCAAGCGCGGAACGTCCGGCTGCTGCTGGCGTTGCGCCCGGATCAGGACGTGCCCGGCTCGGGCGCCCGTCCGGATCGGAGGCGCCGATGGACGTCGACATCCTGGTGTTCGTGGCCATCGGC
>NZ_WUJP01000843.1 GCF_009806515.1 Geminicoccus flavidas
CCCAGATGGTCGACGGTGCGCTCGGCATGGCGTTCGGCGTGATCTGCTCGTCCAGCCTGATCGCGTTCGGCCTGCCGCCGGTGATGGCGAGCGCTTCGGTCCATGCGGCGGAGATCGTGACCACCGGGATCTCGGGCGGCTCCCATGTCTATCACCGCAACGTCGACAAGCGCCTGTTCCTGAAGCTGGCCGCGACCGGCGTAGCGGGCGGCGTGGTCGGCGCCTACCTGCTCACGGGCCTGCCTGCCGACATCGTTAAGGCCTTCGTCGCGTTCTACCTGATGGGCATGGCGCTGCTGATCATCAATCGGGTGTGCGGGCGGGTGCACGAGGGGGTCAAGCCGCCGCCGCAGGTCCTGGGTGCCTGCGGCGGCTTTCTCGATGCGATCGGCGGCGGCGGCTGGGGGCCGATCGTGGCCTCGTCGCTGATGGCCACGGGCGGGGAGCCGCGGCGCTCGATCGGGTCGGCCAATTGCGCCGAGTTCTTCGTCACCGTGGCGATCTCGGTCACGTTCATGCTGCATCTCGAGCTGGCCGAATATGGCCGGATCGTGCTGGGGCTGGTGATCGGCGGCGCGCTGGCGGCACCGCTGGCGGGCTGGCTGATCCGGATCATGCCGCAGAAGTTGGCCCTGGGGCTGGTCGCCGTCGTGGTCTCGGCCCAGGCCGCGATCAGCCTGTACAGCTTCGTCTGGGCGTGACGTACCGAGGCAGGGTGGCCCGGTCGACCAGACAATGTTGATAAATTTGATCTACTAAATAAGATGCCTCTGGACGGAAGCGCCGAACGGCTGCTGCCGTTCCCCCCAACCATCCCCGGGGTATCGCATGACCTTCGCCTCCCACGCGCTGTACCCGGCAGGCAGTGCCGGCCCGGTGCCGGCACCGGCGCAGCAGGCCAACATCCTGTGGTTCATTCCGACCCATGGCGACGGGCGCTATCTCGCCACCACCGAAGCCGCCCGCGATGTCTCGCTGCCCTATCTTACCCAGATCGCGCAGGCGGCCGACGATCTCGGCTACTATGGCGTGCTGCTGCCGACCGGGCGGTCCTGCGAGGACAGCTGGATCGTGGCCTCCGCGCTGGCACCGCTCACCAGGCGGCTGCGCTACCTGGTGGCGATCCGGCCGGGCCTGATGACGCCCACCGTGGCGGCCCGGATGTCGTCGACGCTCGACAGGGTCTCGGGCGGCCGGCTCCTGATCAACGTGGTCACCGGCGGCGACCCGGTTGAACTCAAGGGCGAGGGGGTCTTCCTCGATCATCCCGAGCGCTATGCGATCACCGACGAGTTCCTGACGATCTGGCGCCGGCTGCTCCAGGGCGAGATCGTCACCTGGAAAGGACAGCACCTCGCGGTGGAAGACGGCCGCGTGCTGTATCCGCCGGTGCAGAAGCCCTATCCGCCGCTCTATTTCGGCGGTTCCTCGGCGGCCGGCATCGAGGTCGCGGCCGAGCATGTCGACCACTACCTGACCTGGGGCGAGCCGCCGGCGCAGGTCGGCGAGAAGCTCCACGTCGCGGCGGCCGCTGCCGCACGCAAAGGGCGGCGGCTGAAGTTCGGTATCCGCCTCCATGTGATCGTGCGCGAGACCAACGAGGAAGCCTGGGCTGCTGCCGACCGGCTGATCTCGCGTATCGACGATGCGACCATCGCCCTGGCGCAGAAGACCTATGCCCGGATGGATTCCGAGGGCCAGCGCCGGATGAGTGCCCTGCACGGCGGCCGGCGTGACCGGCTGGAAGTGGCGCCCAATCTGTGGGCTGGGGTGGGCCTGGTGAGAGGCGGTGCCGGCACCGCACTGGTCGGCGATCCGGAAACGGTCGCGGCCCGGATGAAGGAATACATGGCGCTCGGCATCGAGAGCTTCATCCTGTCCGGCTATCCGCATCTGGAGGAAGCCTACCGATTCGCCGAGCTGGTGTTCCCGCTCCTGCCGCTGGCCGACACCACCGGCCGCGGCCGGCGTGAGGTCCGCAACGAGGGGCCGTTCGGCGAGATGATCGCCAACGACGTGCCGCCGGCCGAGCGGGCCCGGGCGCAGTCCTGACGGGCAGGTGGCAGCACCCGGGCGGCACCGTCAGGCAGCGCGACGGCCGGCCGGCCAGGGCTCCATGACGGTCCGCGCGACCGCTGCCGCCTGGCTGCGGATGTCGGGGACCGCGACCATTTCCCAGAAGGTGCCGCGCACAATCGGGCCGACCCCGAACAGGCCCGGCACTACTTCGCCGTTCCGACCAATCAGCATGGAGTTGGTCGTGGCATCCAGGCCGAGCCGCGCCCGGTCGAGCCGGACCAGCCCGTCCGTCAGGAGCTGGCGGACCAGGGGGTCGTCGGTGCCGGTGAGGTCGACGCCGATCCCGGTACAGTTGATCACCCGCTGCACTTCCAGGGCCAGGACCTGCTCGGAGCCACGCTGTCGGTAGGTCACCAGCGAGCCGCACGACCAGGGGCCAGACGGCTCCAGGCCGAGCAGCTTGCCCGTGTGCAGCACGAGCCGGCCGGAGCGGCGCATCGCCTCGATCCAGGAGGCAACCTGCGGGGCGATGCGGTGCCGGTGCGCATCCCACCAGGGCCGCAGATGGCGCAGGAAGCGCTGCCGGTCGTTCAGGGACAGTTCCTGCCAGAGCAGCTGCGTGTGCGGCCGGAGCGCGTCGACCACTGAGCGCCAGCCAATACCGGCCACGGCCGCCCGCGCCACCTCGCGCCGCACGCTGCGCATCAGCGTGGTAAGCGAGCGCCGGTCCTCCGCGGTCAGGCGCAGCTCGCGCCAGGCGGGGGCTGCGGCATGGGCGTGCGGCAGGAGGCCCCGCCGCGACAGGGCATGGATCCGGCCACGGAAGCCGCGCTCCAATAGGCGCAGGGTCACGTCCACCATGGTCAGCCCGGTGCCGAGCAGCAGCACCGGGTGCTCCAGGTCGATCTCCTCGATCGCTTGCGGCTGCCAGGGATTGTCCACGCAGCCGGGATAGGGCAGGGGTGCGGGCGGGAAGTTGCCCAGTGCCAGGATCACCGTGTCCGCGCGGACCGTTCGGCCGGATGCCGTGCGCAGCTGCCAGCCCTGGCCGGTCCGTGCCAGGCTCTGCGCCTCGTCCTTGACGATCGTCAGGCTTTCGGTGCTGCGCCGCTGACGCAGCACCTGGGCCAGCTGGTCGCGCACATAGCGGCCATAGAGCCCGCGGCGCACGAAGGTGCCGGCCGAATCCGACGTGCCGATATGGGCGCGTTCCGCCTCGGGCAGCGCTTCCAGCCAGCGCAGGAGATGGTCCGGCTCGTCCGGGAACGCGCTCATGTTCTCGGCGCGCACGTTCAGGACGTGGTTCGGGTCGTCGGTGGCGAACGCCACGCCCCTGCCGAGCTGGCGGTTGCGCTCGATCAGGATCACGCGGTCCTGCTCGCCGGCCCACCGCAGCAGCTGCAGGGCGGTGATCGTCCCGCTGAAGCCGCCGCCGATGATCGCGATGCTGCGGCCGGTCGGAGGACCGCCCGGCTGCCGGGCCTCGGCCATGTTTGTTCTCCCCTAGCTTGCCGTTGGTCGCCCGCGACGGAACGAAGCGGCCGGATGGCTCTCCCCCAGCCGACCGCTTGCCGGGCCGCCCAGCTTGGTGCACAGACTGCCCGCACGATATTCCTGTTTGTAGCGACCGCGCCGGGTCAGTTCCGGCACCACCAGGTCGGCAACATCGCTGAAGGTGCGGTGCGCCAGGGCGTAAGCCAGATTGAACCCGTCCACGCCGGTGGCCTCGACCCATTCCTCCATCCAGTCGGCGACCCATTCCTCCATCCAGTCGGCGACCCGGGCCGGCGTGCCGGCGACCACCGGGCCGATTCCGCCGATCCCGCCCCAGGCTGCCACCTCGCTCACCGTCCAGCGCTTGGTCGGATCGGCCACTGTGATGTTCTCCAGCGCCGAATGGCCGGCCTCGGTGCGGACATGCTCCACCACCTCGTCCGCCCGGAACCGGGCGAGGTCGATCCCGGTCCAGCCGGAGAACAGGACCAGCGCGCCCTCCTCGCTGACGAAGCGGCGATAGTCGGCGAGCTTGGCGCTGGCCTCTGCATCCGTCTCGCCCGGGATCAGGGTCGCCAGGCTGAAGATCTTGATCGCAGCCGGGTCGCGTCCGGCCTCGGCGGCCAGGGCGCGGATGCTCGCCACCCGCTTGGCGATCACGCCCGCCGCCGGACCGGACACGAACACGCACTCGGCATGGCGTGCGGCGAAGGCGCGGCCCTTGGGCGAGGAGCCGGCCTGGTAGAGCACGGGCGTGCGCTGCGGCGAGGGCTCGCACAGATGGATGGCGTCGACCCGGTAGTGCCTGCCCTCGAAGGTGACCTTATGGACCTTGCCGGGGTCGGCGAAGATGCCGCGCTCCTTGTCGCGCAGGACGGCGCCGTCCTCCCAGGAGCCTTCCCAGAGCCGGTAGACGACCTCCATATACTCCTCGGCCAGGTCGTAGCGGTCGTCATGCGCGGTCTGGCGTTCCCTGCCCTGACCTCTGGCAGCGCTGTCCAGGTAGCCGGTCACGATGTTCCAGCCGATCCGGCCGCGGGTCAGGTGGTCGAGTGTCGATATGCGCCGGGCGAAGGTGAGGGGCGGCTCGTAGGACAAAGTCGCGGTCACGCCGAAGCCCAGATGCTTCGTGACCGCCGCCATGGCCGAGATCGGCATGAGCGGGTCGTTCACCGGCACCTGGATGGCGTTGCGCACGGCGGCATCGGCATTGCCGCCATAGACGTCGTAGGTGCCTAGCACGTCGGCCAGGAACAGGCCGTCGAACCGGCCCTGCTCCAGGATCTGTGCGAGGTCGGTCCAGTATTCCAGCGTGTGGTAGTTGGCTGAGCGGTCGTCCGGATGGCGCCACAGCCCCGGCGACTGATGGCCGATGCAGTTCATCTCGAACGCGTTGAGGCGGATCTCGCGGCTCATGGAGGCCCCTTCACAAGGCGCCGTGCCGCGGCGGCAGCACGCCGTTCAGGTGGAAGTTGCCGATATGGTGGTACTTCCAGCGGACCGGGTCATGCAGCGTGTGGGTGCGCGCGTTGCGCCAGTGCCGGTCGAAGGCGAATCGGTCGGTGGTGGCGCGCGATCCTCCCAGCTCGAACAGCTTGCTCGCCACCAGAAGCGAGGTCTCGGTTGTCCAGACTTTCGCTTCCGCCACCGCCACCGAGGCCCGCGCCACGCTGCCTTCGTCCGGCTCGGCGCGCGCCCGGTCGATCAGCTCGCCGGCCCGTTCCAGCAGGGCGTCGCCGGCATCGACCTTGAGCTTCAGCTCGCCCACCTGGTGGATCGTGTAGACGTCCTCGTGCGCATGGTCCTGGCCACTGTCCATCCACGGCCGGGCCTGCTCCTGCACGAAGGCGATCGTGTCGGCCAGCGCGGCGCGGGCGATGCCCTGGTCGATCGCCGCATGGATGATCTGCGCCACCGGTCCCATCGGGCTCGGCCGGTCGAACGCATCCTGGTGGTCGATCACCCGCTCCGGTGGCACGCCGATCGATTCGAACAGGACGGTGCCGCTACCGGTGGTGCGCTGGCCGAACCCGTTCCAGTCGTCGATGAGGGTCAGGCCGGGCGTGCCGCGCGGGACGAAGGCCAAGGTGGTGCGGCCCTGGTGGCCTTTCGCCACTGCGACGATCCAGTGGGCGAACAGCGTACCTGTCGCATAGAACTTGCGGCCGTCCAGCCGGAGGCTGCCGTCCGGCTGTGGCGTCAGGCGGGTGAGGTAATCGTTCGCCCGCTTCGTGCCAATCTCGGCGAATGCATTGCCGAGCCGGTCACCCTCCAGCACGCGGCCGAAGAAGAAGCGCTGCTGCGCGGGCGTGCCCGACTGGACGATCGCCTCCACCATGTAGTGATGGTTCTGCGGGATCTGGCCGATGCTGGCATCGGCGGCCGAGACAATCGCCGTGACCTCGGCGAGCGTAACGGCGGAGACGCCGGGGCCGCCGAACGCCTTGGGCACCAAGATCCCCCACAGGCCCGACTGCGAGTACGCCTCGATCTCGGCGACCGGCAAGATCCGCTCGCGGTCGCGCTTGGCCGAGCCTTCGGCAATCCGCATCACGACCTCGCGGGCTGCGACCAGCGCCTCGACGTCGCTGCCGATCCGGCGGGCGGGGGAGCGGCGTACCGGCAGCTCGGGCAGGGTAGGGTTGGTCATGGACGCCTCACAGCCAGGGGTGGCGCGGCGGCTTGATGCCATTCAGCGCGTGGTTGCCGATGTGGAAGTACTTCCAGCGCACTGGATCGTGCAGGGTGTGGACCCGGGCGTTGCGCCAGTGACGGTCCAGGCCGTAGCGGGCGAGGGTGGACCTGGTACCGGCCAGCTCGAACAGTTTGTTGGTCGCGAGCACCGCGATCTCTGTGGTCAGCGCCTTGGCCCCCGCCACGGCCAAAGACGCTGCGGCGACGCTGTCCTCGTCGGGTGCCGCCACCGCGTGGTCGACCGCACGCGCCGCGCGCTTTAGCAGCGCCTCGGCGGCGTGCAGGCGGAGCTGGAGGTCGCCCACCGCCTGGATGGTGAACGGGTCGTGGGACGCCTGCTCCTTGCCGCTGTCGGTCCAGGGACGGCTATGGTTGCGCACGAACCAGATCGTGTCGGCGATCGTGCCGCGGGCGATGCCGGCGTCGATTGCCGCCTGGATGACCTGCGAGATCGGCCCGGCGGCGGTCGGCCGCTCGAAGGCGAGATAGGCAGGTATGACGTCGCTCTTGGGAACGAACACGTTCTCCAGGATCACGGTACCCGAAGCGGTGGTGCGCTGGCCGAACGACGACCAGTCGTCGACCACGGTGAGGCCCGGTGCATTGCGGTCGAGGAAGGCCAGATGCCCACGCTTCTCGGCATCGACCGCCACCACTGGCACGATATGCGCGAGCAGCGCGCCGGTGGCATAGAACTTCCTGCCGTTCACCTGGTAGCCGTCGCCGTCCGGCGTGAGCGTGGTCTGGAACTCGGTGACCGTGCGGCTGCCTGCTTCAGAGAAGGCGTTGCCGAACCGGATGCCCTGCAGCACCTGGGCGAAGAACCGCTCCTGCTGCGCTGGGCTGCCGTCGCTGCGGATCGCGTCGACCAGGCAGAAGTGATTCTGCGGGATCTGGGCGAGCGACGGGTCGACCTCGGCGATGGTCCGCACCACCTCGACCACCGTCCGGTAGCCGAGGCCGGGGCCGCCCATTCCTTTGGCACGGTGATGGCCCAGAGCCCGGACTGGGAGAACCGATCGAGTTCCGCGATCGGCAGGCGCTGGTCGCGGTCACGCTCAATGGCGTGCTCGGCAAACTGGGCGGCGAGCTCGCGGGCGATCTGGATCGCCTCGATGTCGCTGCCAACCCGGTGCGCTGCCGCCTGGGGACGCGGCCTCGGCAGGTGCGGCGAAGCCTGGGCCCGGGCTGCCGGATGGAGGACGACATGGGCATGGCTCATGGCAAGGTCGCTCCGGTTGGGTGGCGTGCTACGATCACAGGGAGCCGAGCGGCAGGATCAGCGGATCGTCGACGCTCCGCGCCGGCAGCCGGCTGTGGTCCCGCTCGTCGGCGAGCGGGATGCCCAGCCGGGCGAACTGCTGGAGGATGCCGGAAGGCAGCATGGAGGCGCGCAGCGGCAGGCCGGCATCGTCCAGGACCTCGATTCCCGCCACCCGGTCGAGCCCCAGCCGCTGGCGCAGCCATGCCGCGGCGAGCAGGCTGAACCGTTCGGGCAGGGCGGCCTGCAGCGTGTCCTCCAGCACCTGCAGGCGACGGCGTGACAGCAGGAGGACGCGGGGGCGGATCCGGCAGCGGTCGGTGAGCACCAGGTCCAGACTGGCGGGCAAGGTGATGCCGACACCCAGATCCAGCCAGTAGCGGAGCACGGCGCTCGGTGCGGCAGGCCAGTCGGTGCTTTCCTCCACCCAGACCGTGCGGCCGCCCCAGCCCGGGAGAAGCGCGTGGCGCGGGGATGCCTCTCGGCCGCCCCAACCGGCGCGGACCAGCCGGTAGGGCGCGATCCGGGGATGCGCCGCCTGATTGTCCCGAGTCGTGAACAGGACGGGCGAGGTCGGGGCGGTGAGCCAGGGCTCAGGACCGGGCGTTCCCAGGATCACGTGGTGGACATCCAGCTCAGCGGCGAGCCGGTGGATGCGGGTGGAAGTCTCGGCCAGAGGCACGGCAACCACGGCGGCTCCGAGCAGCTGGGCCGACAAAGCCAGCAGCAGGAGGTGCGGCTCCAATTCGCCCTGGATTGCCACCGTATGGCCCGGGCCGACCTGATAGGCGCTCAGCCCCTGGCTCAGGCGGCAGGTCTCGGCGCGCAGGTCCCGCCATGACCATTGCTGCCAGCGGCTCTGGTGGTGATGGCGCAGGGCCGGCCGATGCGGCTGCCGGTCGGCGAGCATGTTCAGCTGGCCGAGCCAGGCATCTGCCGGGCGGGCGGGCTCGGATGGCAGCGGGAGGATCGTCATGCCTCGGCTCCAGGTGCTGCGCCGGGGGCTGCTGGCGACCCGCTCAGCAGTGGATCGGCAGGAAGGTGAGTGGCGCTAGGGAATGGACGGCGTCGGCCGGCGCCGGGCGTTCGGGCACCCTGCAGCGGCGGACCAACTCGTCGGCCACCGTATCGATCCGCCGCGCCAGCGATGCAGCCGGCAGGCGGGCAAGAGGGAAGTCGTGGCGCTGCGCGTGCAGCCGATCTGGCAATACCCAGGCACCGCGAGCGCTCAGCATGCTCGCGATGTCGAACCCGTCGGACGAGGTACCGGCCCCGTCCTTCACCACGGCCAGCAGGACCGGAAGGGACGGCAGCGTGTCCGGCGCCAGCAGGGCCAGCAGGACCGGAAGGGACGGCAGCGTGTCCGGCGCCAGCAGGGCCAGCGCCTTTTCCAGCCGCGCCGCTTGACCGGCGCGGCGGGTCGACAGGCCCAGGACCAGCAGATCTGGGCGCGGCACGTCGGCAGTCCGCTCAGCAGCGAGGTCAAGCACGCGGCCGACGCTGTAGGTGCGATCGATCAGGGCATCGACGAGGCTGATGACCAGCGTGGTGGTGGGCGAGGGGTGCTCCGTGGCGGTCGAGATCCCGAGGATCGACCAAGCGAGCGCGGCGACATGCATCGGTTCGAGGATCCCAGGCTTCCTTTCCGGATCGCCAGCGCAGCACGATAAATTCATATTGTCTATCAAATTTATCTACTATCTTCGCCAAGGGCTCGTAGGGAGCCCGTAGTGCGATGCATCAC
This sequence comes from Geminicoccus flavidas, assembly GCF_009806515.1. Taxonomy (GTDB): domain Bacteria; phylum Pseudomonadota; class Alphaproteobacteria; order Geminicoccales; family Geminicoccaceae; genus Geminicoccus; species Geminicoccus flavidus. Next base: position 9,213 of record NZ_WUJP01000843.1, read on the forward strand.
ATAAATTGATACAGCAGATAAACTAAATAGACTTTTTCCCCAGGCGGCCGGCCTAGTTCGGGCTCTCGAGCCGGCCGCCTTCGACCGGCATCCCGCTCAATCACCGCGCAAAGGGCAGGCATGACGGCACAGCCTCTAGAGATGTTCTGGTTCATCCCGACGCCAGGCGATGGCCGCTATCTCGGCACGCGCCAGGGCCATCGGCCGGCCGATCACCGCTACCTGCGGGAGATCGCCACCGCGGTGGACCGGTTGGGCTTTGGCGGCGTGCTCCTGCCGACCGGGCAGGGCTGCGAGGATGCCTGGATCACCGCCGCGGCGCTCGCACCCTTGACCGAGCGGCTGCGCTTCCTCGTGGCACTGCGGCCGGGCGTGGCCTCGCCCAGCTTCTTCGCGCGCCAGACTGCGACCCTCGACCGGCTGAGCGGTGGCCGCCTGCTCCTGAACGTGGTGGTGGGCGGCAATCCGTCGGAACTCGCTGGCGACGGGATCTATCTCGACCACGATGCGCGCTATGCCCAGGCCGACGAGTTCCTGGAGATCTGGCAGCGGGTCCTGGCCGGCGAGAAGGTTGACTTCGAGGGCCATCATCTGCGCGCCACCGGGACGGTGCTCGACTTTCCCCCGGTGCAGCGGCCCCATCCACCGCTCTGGTTCGACGGCTCCTCCAATGCGGCGCTGGATTTGGCCGCGCGGCGGATCGACACCTATCTGAGCTGGGGCGAGCCGCCGGCCCAGGTGGCCAGCAAGATCGCCGCGGTCCGGACCAGGACCAGGCTGGCAGGGCGCGAGGTCCGGTTCGGCCTGCGCATCCATCTGATCGTGCGCGAGACCGAGGCGGAAGCCTGGGCCGCGGCCGACCGCCTGATCGCGCATCTGTCCGACGACGCGATCGAGTTGGCCCAGCGCCGCTTCCGCGAGCAGTCCGATTCGGTGGGCCAGCAGCGGATGACCGCCCTGCACGACGGCCGGCGCGATCGGCTGGTGGTGGCGCCCAATCTCTGGGCCGGGCTGGGCCTGGTACGTCAGGGTGCCGGCACGGCGCTGGTCGGCAGCCCGGAGATCGTCGCGGCACGCCTGCGCGAGTACCAGGCGCTCGGCATCGAGACGATCATCGCGTCCGGCTACCCGCACCTGGAGGAAGCCTACCAGGTGGCCGAGCTGCTGTTTCCCGAGCTGGGCATCGCTGCCTGTTCCCACGGCCAGTCCCACCGCACCCATCCCGGCGAGTTCGGCTTCGATCACGAGGCACCGCTGCGCGCCGCCACCTCCTGACGCCTTGGAGCAGCATCCCATGATCAAGCGACTGGATCCCCGCCAGTTTCCCGACTTCACCAGCAAGCGCACGATCGACCGGCACATGGACCGGCTGGACAGCCAGGGCGTGTCGCGCCGCGACTTCCTGAGCATCGCGTCGGCCGGTGCGGTGGCCGGCGCGACGGCGACGGCCCTCGGCCTGCCCTCGGTGGCGGTGGCCGATCCATCCGGCAAGCTCGTCTATCTCGCCTGGACCACGCGGGTCGAATACATGGTGCAGGCAGGCGCGGTGTTCGAGGCCGCGACTAAGGCACTAGGCCTGTCCTACACCCTGCTGGACGGCCAGTTCGACAGCCAGCGCCAGCTCAACCAGACCGAGACCGAGGCGACGAACGGCACCAAGGCCATCGTGCTGCACGCCTCCGACGGCAGCGCGCTCAAGCGCATCAGCCAGATCGCCGCCGACAACCAGATCTACTTCGCCAATGTCTGGGCGACGCTGCCCTGGTTCACCCCGTTTGAAGCCAGCGACTACTACACGCTCTACGCAGTGCCGGAGGAGTTCTCCGCCCATCGCGGTGTCACGGTGGAGTTGCTGAAGGCGGTCACCGAGCGCTTTGGTGGCGGCAGCATCATTGACGTGACTGGCGTGCCCGGCTTCTCGACCGACACGGTGCGCTCGCGCGGCCGCGACGACGCCTTCAAGGACTTCCCCAAGACCAAGCTGGTCGGCGAGCTGCCCGGCAACTTCAACCGGGAGGACTCGCTCAAAGCCACCGAGGACCTGCTCAGCCGGCACAGCGACATCGTGGGCGTCGTCGCGCAGAACGACGACGTCGCCCAGGGCGTGATCGCGGCCCTGCGTGCCGCCGGGCTGCGGCCGGGCGAGGACGTGCTGGTCGTGGGTGCCGACGGCACCACCGAGGGGGCCAATGCCATCAAGGCCGGCCAGCAGCTCGCCACCAGCGCCAACAGCCCGGGCTACTTCGCTGCCCTGTTCGCCGGCCGGCTCTACGACGTCACCCATGGCTGGCGCCCGCGCGCCGCGGAGCGACTGCTCTACTGGCGCTCGGTAACCACCACCGCCGACAATGTCGACATCTACCTGAACCGCTACGTGAACAATAACGGCGTCGAGCCCTTCGACTACCGCAAGTTCTCGCGCGTGCTGCATCCTGACGACTGGGACCCGCAGAACGAGGTGTTCCCGCTCGACATCGACCAGGAATGGGCGGGCGTCCCCAAGCCCGAGGGCTGGCAATATCCGCCAGCATATCTCGAGGCCAAGAACAATGGCGAGTGGGAGGCGGTCACTCAGGAATACCGCGACCACTACCAGATCCCGTTCTTCGGCCCGTCGCCCAACGTCTGATCCCTTCTTCCGCTGGACCACGCCTCATGACCTTCGATCCAAGGATGCTGCCCGACTTCACCCAGAAGTCGATCGTCGACCGGCACATGGAGCGGCTGGACACGCATGGCGTGTCGCGCCGGGACTTCTTGTCGTTCGCCTCCGCAGCCGCGGTGGCCGCCGCCAGCGCCAAGGCATTTGGCCTGGGCCAGATCGCTTTGGCCGATGGGGGCGGCAAGCTCGCCTACCTGTCCGGCTATCTTCGCAACGAGTGGAGCGTCCAGTTCAGCGACGCGATCCAGGAGGCCGGCCGGCAATTCGGTTACAGCTACACGGCGCTGGACAGCCAGATCGACGGCCAGCGCCAGTACAACCAGTTCGAGGAACAGGTCGTCGACGGCGCCAACGGCATGATCTTCAACCTGTCGGACGGTGCCGCGATCCGGCGAATCGCGGATGTGGCCAGCCGCGAGCAGATCTTCGTCGCCAATATCTGGGACAGCCTGCCCTGGTTCACGCCGTTCGAGGCGGGCGACTACTGGACGCTCTACGCCCAGCCCGAGGAGTTCTCGGCGCAGAAGGCGCTGACCGAGGTCCTCTTGCAGAAGGTTACCGAGCAGTTCGGCGGTGGCAAGATCGCGGCGGTCACCGGCAACCCCGGCAACACGCTGGACACGCTGCGCTCGCGCGGCACGGCTGCCGCGTTCGCGGCCTACCCTATGACCGAGCTGGTCGACTCCCTGCCGGGCCTGTGGAACCGTGAGGATTCGCTGCGCGCCGCTGAGGACCTGCTTACCCGGCACGGCGACATCGTGGGCTTCGTCGGCCACAACGACGACGTGGCCCAGGGCATCCTCGGCGCCCTGCGCACCAATGGCCTGAAGGCCGGGCAGGACGTGTTCGTGGCGGCGACCGACGCCACCCTAGAAGGGGCCACGGCCGTCAGGAACGGCCTGCAGGTCTCCACCAGCGCCAACAGCCCGCCCTGGGCCGGCGGCTTCTTCGTGGCGCGGCTCTACGATGTGCAGAACGGCTGGGAGCCCAGGCCGATCGAGCGGCTGCTCAGTTGGCGTTCGATCCTGCTGATCCAGGACAATATCGACAGCTATTTCGGCCGCTATGTCAACAATAACGGCGTGCCGCCATTCGACTACAAACGGATGTCCAAGGTCCTGCACCCGGACGACTGGGACCCGCAGAACGAGGTCTTCCCGCTGGACGTCGACATCCTGTGGGACGGGCTGCCGAAGCCGGACGGCTGGCAGTACCCCAAGGAATATACCGAGGCCAAGGCCAACGGCGACTGGGAAGCGGTCACGGCGGAATATGCCGAGCACTACAAGGTGAAGTTCATTGGCCCGTCCCCGAACGCGTGACTGCCGCCAACGCCAGTTTGGACACAAGCAGATGACCCAGAGATTCGATCCGCGTTCCCTGCCGGACTTTTCCGACCGGAAGGTCATCGACCGGCACATGGAGCGGCTGGACACCCATGGTGTCTCCAGGCGCGACTTCCTGGCGCTGGCGTCGGCCGGTGCCGCCGCGAGCGCCGGCGCGCTGGCCGCCGGCCTGCCCACGGCGGCGGTGGCCGATCCGTCCGGCAAGCTCGCCTTCCTGACCGCGTTCTACAGCAATGAGTACAACGCGATCCTCGACAGGGCGTTCGCCGCGGCCACCAGGGCGTTCGGGATCGACTATGTCGTCCTGGACGGCCGGTTCGACAGCGA
>NZ_WUJP01000844.1 GCF_009806515.1 Geminicoccus flavidas
CCTGCAGCTCAACCAGTTCGAGCAGCAGACCGTGGCCGGCGTACAGTCCGCGATCTTCAACCTGGCGGATGGCAGCGCCATCAAGCGCATCGCCGCCGGCGCCCTGCAGAACCAGGTCTATGTCGGCAATGTCTGGGACACGCTGCCCTGGTTCACGCCGTTCGAGGCCAGCGACTACTACGCGCTCTATGCCGTGCCCGAGGAGTTCGGTGCCCATCGCGCCGTCACGGTCGAGCTCCTGCGCACGGTCACCGAGCGGTTCGGCGGCGGCGAGATCCTGGGCGTCACCGGGTCAGAGGGGAACTGGACCAACCTGGTCCGCAGCCGCGGCCGCGACGACGCCTTCAGGGAGTTTCCAAAGACCCGGCTGGTGGGCGAGCTGCCCGGGCGCTGGAACCGCGAGGACGCGCTGAAGGCGACCGAGGACCTGCTTACCCGGCATCCGAACATCGTGGGCATCGTGGCGCAGAACGACGACGTCGCGCAGGGCGCGCTGGCCGCCCTCAAGGCCGCTGGCATCCGCCCGGGCGAGGACGTGTTCGTGGTCGGCGCCGACGGTACCGCGCTTGCCGCACGCGCGATCGCGGACGGCCAGCAGCTCGCCACCAGCGGCAACAGCCCGGCCTATGCCGCCGCCCTGTTCACCGCGCGGATCTTCGACGTCACCCATGGCTACCGGCCCAGGGCGCCGGAGCGGCTCCTGAACTGGCGCTCGCTCACCGTCACCAGGGACAATGTCGCGGGCTATCTTGAGCGCTACGTGGACAATGGCGGGGTTGAGCCGTTCGACTACCGCAAGCTGTCCCGGGTGCTCCATCCGGATGATTGGGACCCGCAGGCCGACGTCTTCCCGCTCGACATCGACCATAACTGGGCGGGCGTGCCCAAGCCGGAGGGCTGGGACTATCCCAAGGCCTACACGGAGGCCCGGAGCAATGGCGAGTGGGAAGCGGTCACCGCCGAGTACCAGGAGCATTACCGGATCAAGTTCGACGGCCCCTCGCCGAACAAGCAGGCCTGAACCCTCGCACCCCCGGGAGCCAGCCCATGAGTGCTGCCGCAATCCTCGAGCGGCCGAAGCTGGTCGTCAGCAACGAGCCGCCGCCTTTGTTCCGCGCCGAGGGCCTGACCAAGCGCTACGAGGCCAATACCGTCCTGAGCGAGGTCGGCTTCACCGTGCCGCGCAACAAGGTCGTGACCTTCGTCGGCGAGAACGGTGCCGGGAAGTCCACCCTGTTCAACATCCTGAGCGGCATCGTCCGGCCGGACGCTGGTCGGATGTGGCTGGATGGGGAAGTGTACGCGCCGCAAGGCTACGGGCAGGCCACCGCGAAGGGGGTGACGCGCGTCTTCCAGGAGCAGGCATTGATCCAGAACGTGCCGGTCTACGAGAACCTCCTACTTTCGGAAGAGGCGCGCTTCACTCGGCTTGGCCAGTTCGTCGACCGGAAGGCGATGATCGCGGCTGCCGAGCGGATGGTCGAGGACGCCGGGCTCGACATCGACGTGCGGCGGCGGACCGGCGACTACGACTTCTCCAAGCGCCAGTCGATCGAGATCGTGCGCGCCTGTCTGGGGCCTGTGCATCTGGCCGGGATCGAGCGCCCCTTCATTCTCCTGGACGAGCCGACCTCGGCGCTCGACCGCCGGGACGAGGAGGCGTTCTTCCGCCTGGTCGAGAAATTGAAGACGAAAGGCTCGCTCCTGTTCGTCTCGCACCGGCTGACCGAGGTGCTGGAGATTTCCGACCTGATCTATGTCCTGAAAGACGGGCAGCTCGTGGCCGCGCTGGATGCGCAGGAGGCCGACGAGGCGACCCTGCACGGGCTGATGGTCGGGCGGGAGCGGGCGGCGGACTTCTACCATGAGCGCCGGCAGAGGCGGATCGACCGAGAGGAGGTCGTGCTGCGCCTGGACCGGCTCGATCTGCCCGGCGTCTATCAGGACGTGAGCCTAGAGGTGCGGGCCGGCGAGGTGGTCGGGATCGGCGGCCTCCTGGATTCCGGCAAGAGCGCGCTCGGCAAGGGTGCCGCCGGGGTAGAGCCACCGGCCTCGGGCAGTGTGGTGCTGGCCGGTGGCGCACCGGCCGAGCCGCAGATCGGCCGCTTCGTGCGCGCGGGCCTGGGCTATGTCCCGGCCGAGCGGCTGACCGACGGACTGATCGCGCCCTTCAGCGTCGCCTGGAACATGACGCTCGCCAGCGGCAGCGACCTGCTGACCAGTCGGCTGGGCCTGTGGCGCCGCCGGCACGAGCTTGCCACGGCCGATCACTATGTCCGCCAGCTCCGGGTGCGCTCCGGCACGCCGAATCTGCCCTGCACCAAGCTCTCGGGCGGCAACCAGCAGAAGGTGGTGCTCGCCCGCTGGCTGGCTCGCAAGCCGAAGGTGCTGATCCTCGACAACCCCACCCGCGGCGTCGACGCCGGGGCCAAGGAGGAGATCTACACCCTGATCCGCGACTTGGCGGATGAGGGCGTGGGCATCCTCCTGATCACCGACGAACTGCTCGAGCTGATCGGCCTGTCCAACCGCATCCTGATCATGCAGCGCGGCCGGGTGGTGACCGAGGTCGCGGCACCCGCCGATGCCAAGCCCGGCGAGCGCGAGCTGGTCGCCTGGATGCTAGCCGGCTCCGGCGGCGCGACCGACACGCTGCCGCACGCGCCCTCCCAGCAGAAGATCCCCGCATGATCGCTCAGTCCGACATCCCGCGCCTGGCCCTGGCCAGCCGCCGCTCCATCCTCACGAAGCTCAACAACGGCCTGTGGCTGCCGGTGGCGGTGGTCTTGGCGCTGGTGGTGTTCTTCTCGCTCGCCACCGATTCCTTCGCGACATTGCGCAACTTCACCGCAATCACCGGCCAGGCCGGCACGCTCCTGATCGTCTGCCTGGGCACCACCTTCGTGGTGCTGATGGGCAGCATCGACCTGTCGGTGGGCGCCATCGTGCTGCTAGTGGGGGCGGCCAGCGTGATCATCCTGAACGCCACCGGCGTGGGTTGGCTGGTGCTACCGGTGGCGGCGGCACTGGGGGCGGTGCTGGGGCTCGCCAACGGGCTGATCTACGCATTTGGCCGGATCCCGTCCTTCGTGGTGACGCTGGGCTCGCTCTCGATCTTCAGCGGCATCGCCCTGCAGATCCTGGAAGGCCGCGCCATCCAGTTCACCGTGCCGGGCTTCGAAGAGATCGCGATCGGCCAGCTGATCCCGCGCCTGCCCAACATCGCGCTGTGCGCGCTGATCGCCTGGGCGATCGTGGTGTTCATCGCCGAGCGCACCCGGTTTGGCCGCTTCATGTACCTGATTGGCGGCGGCGAGAACGTGGCGCGCACCGCGGGCGTGCCGGTGCGCCGCTACAAGATCTATGCCTTCGCTCTGTCCGGCCTGCTCGCCGGCGTCGGCGCCATCCTCGCCGTGGCGCGGCTGGGGGCGGCAGGACCCTCGCTCGGCCAGGATCTCCTGCTCAACAGCCTGGCCGCGATCGTGGTGGGCGGCACCTCGCTGGCCGGCGGCGTCGGCGGGCCGCAGGCACGCTGATCGGCGTCCTGATCATCGCCATGCTCGACAATGGCCTGAACCTGATGGGCGTGTCGCAATACTCGCAGATGATCGTGAAGGGCATGGTGGTCATCGGTGCCGTGCTGGTGAGCCGGGAAAGTGCCGTGGCCTCCGTCGTCAAATGAGCGAGATCCTGATCGTGGGCGGCGGCCTTTCCGGCGCTGCCCTGGCAGCAGCGCTGCTGGAGCGGAGCCGCCCGGGCAGCGCCGTCCGGATCATCGAGCCCCGGCCGGAGCTCGGCCGGGGCCTCGCCTACTCCTCGCCGCTACCCGGCCATCTGCTCAACGCCGAGGCGTACCGCTTCTCGCTGCAGCCGGACGACCCGGACCACTTCCTGCGCTGGCTGGCCCGCCACGTCGCCGCGGGCAGCTGGCCGGAGGCGCCGGCCGACCTGCGCAACGCCTATGTCCCGCGCGCCATCATGGGGCTCTATGCCCAGCAGGTCCTGGCCCAGGCGGCAGCCAGGGCGGCGGAGCGCGGCGCCATTGTAGAGCATGTGCAGCGCGACGCCGTCGACCTGAGCCTACCTGAGCAGGGCAGGGCACTGCTGACGCTGGCCGACGGGCAGGTCCTTGCCGGCGACGCGGTCGTGCTGGCGACTGGCCTGTTCCCGGCGGTCCCCGCCCTGCAGGATGACGCGCGGCCGGACCTGCCCCGGCGCATCCTGCAGGATCCCTGGGACCCGGCGGCGATCGCCGCACTGCCGAAAGATGGTGCGGTCGCGATGGTGGGGTCCGGCCTCAGCATGGTCGATGCGGTCGTGTCGCTCGAGCAGACCGGCCATCGCGGCCCGATCCACGTAATCTCGCGCCATGGCCAGATGGCTCATCCGCGTCGCGCGGCACCGGCCGGGCCAGATGCCTTGAAGGACGAGACCGCGGAGAGCCTCGTGCGCCTCCTGCGCAAGGTCCGACGCCTCTGTTGGGTCGAGCTGGTCAAAGGCGGCGACTGGCAGTCGATCGTCGACCCGATCCGGCCGCACATCGCAAGGCTGTGGAGCGAGGCCAGCGACGAGGTGCGCGGACGGTTCGTGCGCCACCTGCGACCTTGGTGGGAGTCGCATCATCACCGCTCTCCACCGGAATCCGGCGCCCTGGTCGCAAGCCTGCGCGCGGCAGGGCGGCTATCGGTCCGCGCCGCCGCCATCCACGTGGTCCGCCAGGCGGTGGACGGACGGGTGGCCATCGAGCTGCGCGAGCGACACGCCAGCGAGCCTGCGGTGCTGCACGTCGATGGCCTGATCAATTCCAGCGGCATCGAGTATGACTGGACCAGGATACGCCGTGCGCTCCCGCGCAACCTCCTGCGCCGCGGTCACGTGCGGCCGGGGCCGATCGGGCTCGGGATCGACGCGGATGCCGGTGGAGCGGTGATCGGCTGTTCCGGCAAGCCATCCGACCGCCTGTTCGCCCTCGGGCCGCCGCTGCGGGGGCTGTGGTGGGAAAGCACCGCCGTGCCCGACATCGTTGCGCAGGCCAGGGCACTGGCGGACCGGCTGGCAGGAACGGTGGCCTGGATCTGATCCCCCGGGGATCAGGCGGCAGGCTGGCCCCGCTGCCATTGCGCCAGCGCGTCGGCGGCAAGCTGCCGGGTGAGTTCGCCTGCCGGCATTTCCCGGCCCAGCGCTGCCGCCTGTCCCGACCAGAGCGGCGTGAAATCGCCCGATCCGGCGGCCTCGGCGCTTGCCCGCAACGGCGCCAGGGCGCCGGCGGCCATCGGGAAGGCCGGTGCCAAGCCGGACATGGGGCCGACCTCGCGGACGATGCGGTTGACGATCCCGCGCGCCGGGCGGCCGGTGAACACGTTGGTCAGCACCGTCCGGTCGTCCCGGGCGTTCCTGAGGGCGGCCCGATGCGCCGGGCCGACCTTCGCCTCCGGGCAGAACAGGTAGGCGGTGCCGAGCTGCACGGCCGCGGCACCCAGGGCGAACGCAGCCACGATGCCCCGCCCATCGGCGATGCCGCCCGCCGCGATCACCGGCACCTGCACCGCATCGACGATCTGCGGAACCAGCGCCATGGTCCCGGCCTGGCCCGCGATGTCGTCGCTCAGGAACATGCCGCGATGCCCGCCCGCCTCGTAGCCCTGGGCGATGACCGCGTCGCAGCCCTCGCGTTCCAGCCAGCGCGCCTCCTCCACCGTGGTGGCCGAGGACAGGATCCTGGTGCCGCTCGCCCGGACCCGGTCGAGCAGGGGCTTCTCGGGCAGCCCGAAATGGAAGCTGACCACCTCGGGTGCGAACTCCGCCACGACATCGCACATGGCGCTGTCGAACGGCGTGCGATTGGTGCTGGCGGCCGGTGTCGCCGGATCGAGGCCGAGCTCCGTGTAGTAGGGCTGCAGCCGTTCGCGCCAGGCCTGCTCGCGTGCCGGGTCGGGCTGCGCCGGCCGGTGGCAGAAGAAGTTGACATTGATCGGCCGGGACGTGCGCTGGCGGATGATGCCGAGTTCAGTGCGCGCCTGCTCGGGCGTGAGCATGGCGCAGGGCAGCGAGCCCAGGCCGCCGGCTTCGGAGACGGTGATCACCATCTCGGCCGACACCGGTCCCGCCATCGGCGCCTGGATGATGGGCAGCTCGATGCCAAGCAGATCCTGGATTCGCCGGCTCGGCCACATCTTCCCGATCCTCCATGACTTTCCCGGAGCCTTTGCCCCGGGCTGGCTGACGGCAGCATAGCGGGAAGAACGGGCCGGGTGAGAGCGATCCGGCAAAGCGCGCGCAGCCGTGATCCTGACCGCCCGCCAGGCCGTGCCCGTCTTCCGGTTGGGCGCCAGCGCCGTTTCGGTTATCCTGTCCGTCTGCGCCTCGGGGCCCGGCACCGCGCATTATGCATGATCGCGTTTTGCATGAACGAACCCGAGCACCGGGGGCCGTCGAGACTTTTCGACAGATCCATCTGCCCGATCGACGGGATCAAGCGGCCTGCCCGAAGGCGCCGCGGCAGCGCGCGGCCGGATGACGATCGTTCAGGATGGCCGGCCGGCGAACAGCTTCTCGCGCAACGTCCCGGGCGCGTAGTCGCGCTGGGCTAGGCCGCGGGCCTGTAGAACCGGAATCACCTGGTCGATGAACTCGACGAACGAGCCCGGCATGGTCTGGTACGCGACGTTCACCCCATCGATCCCGGCCGCCTGCCAGCGCTCCAGCTGGTCGGCGCTCTGCTCCGGCGTGCCGATGATCCGGCCGTTATAGGACATGGCATGGGCAAGCGTGGCCGCGGTCGCCTTCCTGTCGGGATGGGCTTCCTCGTAGAAGCGCACGAAGCCCTGCAACCCTTCAATCTGGTACTCCTCGATCGGTCGGTCCGGGTCGAGTGTGCCGAAGTCGATGCCGAGGTCGCGGCTGACATGGGCGGCGAGCCCATCCGTGCTGACATACTCGTCGATCGCCCGCGACTTGCGCCAGGCTTCCTCCTCGGTGCTGCCGACCACGAAGCTGAGGCCCTGGATGAACAGGAAGTCGTCGTCCCGGCGCCCGTTCGCCCGCAGCTGCTGGCGGATGTCGGCCACCGCCACGGCAGCGGCCTCGGGTGTCAGGCTGACGATGAAAGTCGCCTCGGCATTACGTGCCGCGAACGCCCGCCCGGCGCGTGACGAGCCCGCCTGGATCAGGACGGGCGTGCGCTGCGGCGAGGGCGAGGTCTGGTGCGGCCCCCGGACCCGGTAGCGCCGGCCGGCATGGCCGATTCGATGGATGCGGGCAGGATCGGCATAGATGCCGGCCGCCCGGTCGGCCAGGACAGCGCCATCCTCCCAGGAGCCCTCCCAGAGCTTGTAGAGCACCTCGACATATTCTTCCGCCCAGACATAGCGCTCGTCATGGGGCACGGCCTTGTCCAGGCCGAAGTTGCGCGCCGCGGCGTCGCCCACGCTGGTGACGATGTTCCAGGCGACGCGGCCGCGGCTCAGATGGTCGAGCGTCGTTACCTTGCGGGCGAAGTTGAACGGATGCTCCTGGAGGATCGAGCTGGTGAACGCCAGGCCCAGATGCTCGGTGGCACTGACCAGCGCTGCGGCCAGCATCCCGGGATCGCTCGTCGGAAAATGCAGACCCTCATGGACATAGGTGTCCGCCGAGCCCTTGTAGGCCGGGTCCAGGCCCAGCACGTCGGCCAGGAACAGGGCATCGAACCGGCCGCATTCCAGGAGCCGGGCCAGGTCCAGCCAGTTGCCCAGTTCGTTGAACCCCACCTGCCGGGAATCCGGATGGCGCCAGAGCCCATGATAGACGTGGGACACGCTGTTCATGGCGAAGGCGTTGAAGATCAGGCGCTTGGCCATGGGTTGGTCCGGCTCAGGAAGTCAGGCGGCGAAGAACTGCGCGTCGGGCACGACGTTCAGCGCGATGGTCAGCCGGTTCGCGTAGGCGAAGAACGCGGCCACCTCGAGGATCTCCACGATGGCGGCCTCGCCGAAGCCTTCATCGCGCAGCCGGTCCAAGTTCGGGTCGCCCAGATGCTGAGGCGCCTCGGCGAGCGTCTCGACCACCTCCGCCAGGGCCAGCTCGCGCGGGCTCAGCCGGACATGGCGAAAGCCCTGGGCGATCCGCCGCGCACGGACCCGGTCGTCCAGCGCGGTGCCGAGCGCCTGGGTATGGTTGAACACGCAATGGGCGCAGTGGTTGGTGGCGGACGTGACCACCGCGATCAGCTCGCGCTCTGCGGCAGTGAGCGCGCTCTGTCGCGGGTCGAACAGATGCTCATAGAAGCGGACCATGCGCAGGGCGGTGCCGGGATTGACCGCCAGCGCCTTCAGCCAGTTGGGAACGAAGCCGTAATGCTCGCGGAACCGGGCGAAGATCCGGCGGAGCTCGTCCGGCAGCCGGGCCTCGTCGGCCAATGCCGGCCGGGAGACCGGCTCGCTGGACGCCACGCCTGGCGGGGGTGGGTCGAACTCGGTGCGTTCGATGACCGTGACATTGGCCATGATGCTCGCCTCCTCAGGCCGTCAGTGGAAGTGCTTCTCGTCCGGGAGCACGCCCAGCGAGATGAAGATCCGGTTGGTATGGTTGAACCAGGCGATGGTCTCGACCGCCTCCAGGATCTCCGGCTCGCTGAAGCCCAGCGTGCGCAGCTGCTGCAGGTCGGCCGGCTCCACCACCTTGGGCGAGCGGGTGATCTTCTCGGCCAGATGGGCCAGGGCGGTCTCGCGCGGGCTGAGCCCCGCCAGATGATGGTCGAGTGCGATCCGCCGGGCGCGGGCCGGATCGTCCAGCACGTCGCCCAGCGCGCGCGTGTGGTGGATCTCGCACAGGCCGCAGCCATTGGTCGCCGAGACCACCACGGCGATCAGCTCGCGCTCGGCCAGTGGCAGCTGCCGGCCCTTGGCGGCGAACAAGCTGCCGAAATAGGCGGCAAAGCGTCTTGCGGTGTCGGGATTGACCGACAGCACCTGGATCCAGTTCTCATGGTGATGGTCGGCGAGCAGGGCCCGCACGTCGTCGGGCAGGCCGGACTCGTCCGCCGGGCCCAGCCGGGAGATGACCGCGTCGTCGGCGAGAATCGGGTCAGACATGATGGCCTCCTTGGTGCTGCGGATGGAGAAATCGGTCAGGCCGCCGCGCGGGCGGGGGTGAACGCGCCGCGATAGCGGGCCGCCGGGTGACGCTCGTTGATCCTGGGGCCGCGGCCTGCGAACAGGCGCTCGCGATAGGTGCCGGGCGCGTAGTCCTGCTGGGCCAGGCCGCGCTGGCGCAGGACCGGCATGACATGGTCGGCGAACTCGGCGAACGAGCCCGGCAGGGTGTGGTAGATGACGTTCACGCCGTCGATCCCGGCATCCCGCCACAGCTCCAGCTGGTCGGCGATCTGCTCAGGAGTGCCGATGATCTGGGCGTTCAGCGCATAGGCGCTGGCCAGGTCGCGCACGGTCGGGCGCTTGCCGGGATGGGCCTCCTGGAACACCCGGACCAGGCCCTGCACGCCCTCGATCTCGGCCTCGTCGATCGGCCGGTCCGGGTCGAGCAGGCCGAGATCGACGCCGAGGTCGCGGCTGATATGGGCGGCCAGACCGTCCACGCTGATGTCCTGGGCGAGATCGCGGGCCTTGCGGTGCGCCTCCTCCTCCGTGCTGCCGACCACGAACGCCATGCCCTGGATGAACAGGAGGTCGTGCGGATCGCGGCCCGCCGCCGCCACCTGGCCGCGCACCTCGTTCACCAGTCGGCGGGCACCATCCGGGTTCTTGCTGACGATGAACGTCCCCTCGGCGTTCTTCGCGGCGAAGGCGCGGCCGGCCTTGGAGGAGCCGGCCTGGAACAGGACGGGCGTGCGCTGCGGGGAAGGGGTAGTCAGATGAGGGCCCAGGACCCTGTAGCGCTCGCTCTCGTGGAAGATCCGATGGACCTTGCCCGGATCGGCATAGAAGTTGCGCTGCCGGTCCTCGACCAGGGCGTCCTCGTCCCAGGAGCCCTCCCAGAGCTTGTAGACGACATCAACATATTCATGCGCCCAGCGATAGCGCTCGTCGTGGGGCACGATCCGGTCGAAGCCGAAGTTCTGCGCGGCGTTGTGGCTGACGCTGGTGACGATGTTCCAGCCGACCCGGCCCTTGCTCAGATGGTCGAGCGTCGAGACCTTGCGGGCGAGGTCGAAGGGATGAGCCTGCAGGATGGAACTTGTGAAGGTCAGGCCGAGATTCTCGGTGGCGCCGACCAGGGCCGCGGCGAGCGTGAAGGAGTCGTTGACCGGGATCTGCACCGTTTCGGTGAGGAAGGTGTCCCAGCTGCCCTTGTAGACGGGATCCACGCCGATGATGTCGGCGAGGAACAGGGCGTCGAATCGGCCGCGCTCGACGATCTTCGCGACCTCGATCCAGGTGGCGAGGTCATTGAACCGGACCTGCGCGGTGTCGTCCCGCCGCCAGAGCCCATGATAGACGTGGGAAACGGAGTTCATCGCGAACGCGTTGAAGATCAGGCGCTTGGCCATGGCGCGGTCCTTGGCTGAATGGGATCAGGCGGCGAGCGCGCGGGCCGGCAGCACCAGCCGGGCTTCCTCGACCAGCTGATCGATACGCTGGCACAGCAGCGGGTCGTCGACCTTGCCGTCCACGATGGCGCGGTCCGGCACGAACAGGGCGGTCGGCAGGGTGCGGGCCACGAAGAAGGCGAACAGCGGGCGCAGCTGGTGCTCGACCACCAGGGCATGGCGGTCGCTGCCGCCGGTGGCGATCAGGCCGACCGGCCGGCCGACCAGCGCCTTGTAGTCGACGAAGTCGATGAAGTGCTTGAACAGGCCGCTATAGGAGCCCTTGTAGGTCGGCGAGGCGACCAGCAGCAGGTCGGCGGTCTCGACCGCGCGGAAGGCGGCTTCCAGCTCGGGCGGCGCCTGTTCGCGCGACCGCAGGGGGCCAAGGGCCGCGCCCAGCTCGGCAACGTCGATGATCCGGGCGGCGGCGTCGCTGCCCGTGCGGATCTGCCCGATGATCCCGTCCAGCAGGGCACGGGTCCGCGAGATGGCCGACAGGCTGCCGCTGAGGCCGACGATGCGTGGATGAGACACTGAGGCTGGATCCCTGATGACTGCGGTCTGCGTGGCCGGCACTGCCGGCTGCCAACCATCAGGGATCATCACGCGACAGATGTCGATTAAGTTTACCAACAATATCAATTAACTCGTCGACCGCAATGCGGCTCCCGGTCGGCGGGGGCATGCCACCGCTTAAACGATAAAATAGATCAATTAAGTAGACAAAGGATCTTCTGCCCTGGATCTGAATGGGGCGCTGCCGGTTCCCCGCGGCAGCGGCCTTGACGGAGTACGCCAGGAATGACCTCGCCTGCACTGCCGGTTCTCGATCTCTCCCGCTTCGACGCCGGTCCTTCGGAACGCGAGTCGTTCCTGGCGGATCTTCGCCATGCTGCGCGGACGGTCGGCTTCTTCTACCTGACTGGGCACGGCGTGCCCGAGCGCCTGGTGAACGACGTAGTCGCCACTTCCCGTCGCTTCTTCGAGCTGCCGGAAGCAGACAAGCTGGCGATCGACATGGTGAACCCGCCGCATTTTCGCGGCTACACCCGGGTCGGCCGCGAGATCACCCGCGGCAAGCGCGACTGGCGCGAACAGCTCGACATCAACGCCGAGCGTCCGGCCCTGCCGCGTGACCTCGACGCGCCGGCCTGGACGCGGCTGCAGGGGCCGAACCAGTGGCCCGACGCGCTGCCCGAGCTGAAGCCCGTGCTGCTGCGCTGGCAGGAGGAGCTGACCGGTGTCGCCATCCGGCTGCTGCGCGCCTTCGCCGTGGCGCTCGGCCAGGACGAGCATGTCTTCCAGCCGATCTACGCGTCGGCGCCCAACCAGCACATCAAGATCATCCGCTATTCGGGGCGTGATACCACCGAGAGTGACCAGGGCGTGGGCGCGCACAAGGACAGCGGCTTCCTCACCCTGCTCCTGCAGGGCGACCGGGGCGGGCTGCAGGTCGAATCGGATGGCGGCTGGATCGATGCCGCGCCGGTGCCGGGCACCTTCATCGTCAATGTCGGCGAGGTGCTGGAGATGGCCTCGGACGGCTATCTGCGTGCGACTGTCCACCGCGTGGTGACCCCGCCCGCCGGCACCGACCGGCTATCGGTTGCCTACTTCTTCGGCGCTGCGCTCGATTCGACCATTCCGCTCCTGGAACTGTCGCCGGAACTACGCGCCGAGGCCACCGGACCGGCGCGCGACCCCGAGAACCCGCTGTTCTACGAGGTCGGCCGCAACTTCCTCAAAGGCCGGCTGCGCTCGCATCCCGACGTGGCCGAGCGGCACTATGCCGACCTGCTGGAGCCAAACGTGCGACCCGTACCGGCCACGGTGAACTGAGGAGATCCGGCGATGACCCTGGAAACGACCCGGCCGGAGACCCTGGCCATCCATGGCGGCAGCTGGCGCGCTGATCCCGTGACCGGTGCGGTGGCGGTGCCGATCTACCAGTCGACCTCCTTCCAGTTCCAGGACACGGCGCACGCCGACCGGCTGTTCGGGCTGGAGGAGATCGGCCACATCTATACGCGGGTCTCCAACCCGACCCAGGAAGCGCTGGAAACGCGACTGGCAGCGCTGGAGGGTGGAGCCGCAGCACTGGTGGTGGCGTCCGGCCAGGCGGCATCCGCCTTCTCGGTCCTCAACCTCGCTGAGGCCGGCGACAATGTGGTGGTGTCGACCGATCTTTATGGCGGCACCTGGAACCTGTTCGCGGCGACCCTGAAGCGGTTCGGCATCGAGGCGCGCTTTGTCGATCCGGCCGATCCGGAAAACTTCCGCGGGGCCAGCGACGAACGCACCAAGGCCTACTATGCCGAGACCCTGCCCAACCCGAAGCTCCAGGTCTTCCCGATCCGCGAGGTCGCCGAGATCGGGCGTAGGCTGGGCATCCCGCTGATCGTTGACAATACGGCAGCCCCGCTCACCGTCCGCCCGCTTGAGCATGGTGCCGCCGTGGTGGTCTACTCGGCGACCAAGTATCTGGGCGGCCATGGCACCACGATCGGCGGCGCCATCATCGACGGCGGCAACTTCCCTTGGGAGGAACATGCCGCACGCTTCCCGCAGTTGAACGCGCCCGATCCCAGCTACCAGAACCGGATCTGGGTGGAACTGGCCCGGCCGCTCGGGCCGATCGCCTATGTCCTGCGGATCCGCACCACGCTCCTGCGCGACATCGGCACGGCACTCACCCCGTTCGCCGCGTTCCAGTTCATCCAGGGGCTGGAGACGCTGCCGCTGCGGATCGCCCAGCACAATCACAACGCGGTCAAGGTCGCGGACTTCCTGAGCGATCATCCCAAGGTCGAGCGGGTGATCTTTCCCGGCCTGCAGGGCGGCGAGGCGGGCAGGCGGGCGACCACCTACCTGCAGGGCGGTTTCGGGGCACTGGTGGGCTTCGAGCTGAAGGACGGGCGGGAGGCCGGCCGTCGCTTCATCGACGCGCTCCGGCTGTTCTACCACGTCGCCAATATCGGAGACGTCCGCTCGCTGGCGATCCATCCCTCGAGCACGACCCACTCCCAGCTCACCGCCGAAGAGCAGTTCGCGGCGGGGGTGACCCCTGGCTACGTGCGGCTCTCGATCGGCATCGAGCACCCGGACGACATCCTGGCCGATCTGCGCCAGGCGCTGGAACA
>NZ_WUJP01000845.1 GCF_009806515.1 Geminicoccus flavidas
GGCCTGATGGTTAATGCGCGCCCGCCGCTCACCCGGCGGGCGGCGCCTTGTGGATCGGATCGACCCAGAGCACGGTCTCGGGCTGCTCGACGGCCGGGATGTCCAGGTTCACCACCACTGCTTCCTGATCGCTGCGCACCAGCACGCATTCCAAGGGCTCGGTGTCGCTGGCGTTGATCTCCTGATGCGGCACGAAGGGCGGCACGTAGATGAAGTCGCCAGGCCCCGCCTCGGCCGTGAATTCGAGGTTGTTGCCCCAGCGCATCCGGGCCCTGCCGCGCAGCACGTAGATCACGCTTTCCAGTTCGCCGTGGTGATGCGCGCCGGTCTTCGCATGCGGATGGATGGTGACGGTGCCGGCCCAGATCTTCTGGGCGCCGACCCGGGCGAAGTTGATCGCAGCGGCGCGGTTCATGCCCGGCGTCTGCGGGGTGTTCGTGTCGAGGCTGCTCCCTGGCACTACCCGCACGCCATGCTCACGCCAGTCGATCCTGGTCTCGTCGCTCATCGCTTCCTTGGCCCCTCGCTCATCGCCTGGTCCGCCTGGCCACTTCCGCCCGCACGATCGGCAGAAGCTCCCGGCCATACTGCTCGGCATCCTCCAGAGGATCGAAGCCGCGGATCAGGAAGGTCGTCACCCCCAGATCGTAATAGGCGAGCAGCGACTCCGCGACCTGCTCGGGCGTGCCGACCAGGGCGGTGGTGTTGCCGCGCGCCCCGGTGACGGCGGCAATCGCGGTCCATAAGCGCTGGTCGACCACCGTGCCCTGGGCTGCCGCCTCCAGCAGGCGCTGCGAGCCGCGGTTGGCCGGATCGGGGGCGGCACCCAGCATCGCCTGGCCGCGCACCCGCTTGGTCTCGGCCAGGATCGCCTCAGCCTTTGCCCAGGCCGCCGCCTCCGTGGCCGCCAGGATCGGCCGGAACGACAGGCTGAATCTCGGGCTGCGGCCATGCGGGGCAGCGGCCGCGCGCACTCTGGCGATCGTTTCCTCGACCTGGGCCAGCGTCTCGCCCCACAGCGCATAGATGTCGGCATGGCGACCGGCGACCTCGATCGCCGCGTCCGAGGAGCCGCCGAAATAGATCGGGATGTGCGGCTGCTGCACGGGCTTCACGTCGGAGAAGGCGCCCTTGAATCGGTAGTATGGACCCTCGTGGTCGACCGGACGGTCGGCGGTCCAGATCCGCTTCAGGATGTCGACATATTCATCGGTGCGCGCGTAGCGCTCGGCATGGGAGAGATAGTCGCCGTCCTTTTGCTGGTCGGCATCGTCGCCGCCCGAGATCACGTGGATCGCGGCACGGCCGCCGCTCAGCTGGTCGAGCGTCGCGAACTGCCGGGCGGCGAGCGTGGGCGCGGTGAAGCCCGGCCGGTGCGCGATCATCAGGCCGATGCGCTCGGTGACGAAGGCCGCATAGGCGGCGACCTGCAGCGTGTCGGCGGCGTTGGTGAAGTAGCCGATCAGGATCCGGTCGAACCCGCCCGCCTCATGGGCCTGCGCGAACCGGCGGATGTAGTCCTTGTCCACGGCCGGGCCGGTCGGCGGGTGAATCTCGGAGACTCGCCGCGCATTGATCATGCCGATGAAGTTGACGCTCATGACCTGTTCCCGTTCCGGCTCGTCTGGTCCAGCCGGGCTCGGCCGGCGGCGAGCAGCACCGAATCGTCCTGCGGCGTGTGGATGCGCGCGCAGAGCACGTCGCGCAGATGGCGCTCCAGCGGGTTCTTCCGGTCGAGCGCAGCATTGCCGATCAGGGCCACCGCCATCTCGACCGCCTGGATCGCGTTGGCCGTAACGCTGCGCTTGATCAGGCCGAGTTCGGCGGTGCCGGGTGGCCTGTCGGCATCGACCTCGGTTGCGGCACCGTGCAAGAGCCGGCGGCTCGTCATCAGCAGCCCCTCGATGGTGCCTACCTCCGCCTGGATCCGCGGCAGGCTGGCAAGCGGCGCACTCAAGGAGCTGGGCTGCCGCTCATGCAGATAGCCGGTCAGCCAGCCGAGCGCGCCTTCGGCGATGCCATGATAGAGGGCGGCCACCGGCAAGGTGATCCAGGCGAACGGCTCGGGCTCGTAGGACCACTGGTCCGGCGGCCGGAGATCGAGCGCGTGATCTGCCGGGATCTCGACCCCGGCCAGCGCCACGTCGTGGCTACCGGTGGCGCGCATACCGAGATGGTCCCAGCTCGGCAGGATCGTGAGCCCATCGCTCGGCACCGGCACCAGGA
>NZ_WUJP01000846.1 GCF_009806515.1 Geminicoccus flavidas
ACTGGCCGACCCGGGGGGCGGCTTCGTCGGTCCGTGCCCAGACCAGCGCCAGGGCCAGGGCCTCGATCCCGGTGCAGAAGCGCTTCTGCCCGCTGATCCGCCAGCCGGACGAGGTGCGGGTCGCGACGGTGGCAGGCAGCCCGCCGCGGGCGGGGCTGCCGAGCTCGGGCTCGACCCGCAGCGCATTGAGATAGGCGCCCGCGACACCCTGGCGGCCGACCTGTTCGGCCAGGTGCTGGGCCAGCCGCCCGTTACGCGCGATCTGGGCCTGCTGGATCAGCGTCATCGCGAGAACCAGGCTGCTGGCAGGCTCGGCCGCGGCCAGCCGTGCCAGCAGCCGAATCACCGGCTCAATGCCCCAGCCACCGCCGCCAAGGGCGACGGGCACGGTCAGGCCAGTCAGGCCGAGCTCGGCGAACGCCTGGAGCGGGCCGTGCGGAGAGGCGGCGGATCGGTCAAGCTCCCCAGCCTGCGCCGCCAGCCGGGCAGCCAAGCCTTCCAGGCGCGCATCGTCGATGGCCAAGGCCGCTTGTGCAGAAGGCATCGTCAGCCGCTTCAGATCGAGTAGTCGAGGGAGAGGTCGTGATTGGCCTGATCCCGCATTTGGGCAAGCGTGGTCTGGTCGAGCACCGCAGCGATCGCATCGCGCACTTCCAGCATCAGTAGGCGCACCTCGCACCCCTCGACTATGACGCAGTCGCGGCAGGGCTCTGCAGTCTTGCGCCGGGCACAGGGAAGGGGGGCGATCGGGCCGTCCAGCGTGCGCACCACATAGCCCATGCGGATCTCGGTGGGCGGCCGAGCCAGCGTGAAGCCGCCGCCCGGACCCTTCTTGCTGCGGATCAGGCCGGCATTCCTGAGCTCCAGCAGGATGGCATCCAGGAAGGCCTTGGGTGCCCCGGTGACTTCTGAGATCTCGGCAGCCTGGGTGAGCTTCTCCGGGTCGCCGCTGGCGAGATGGACCAGGGCCTTGAGGCCATACTTGGCTTTCTTGGTGAGCACCCTCGGTCCGCCTCCCCTGTGATTGGCGTATCGTTGCGACGGCGGAAGCCGGACGACGCCGGGATTCTCGCGGCACCGCGTCTGACTGCCGTCACGTGGCAATTGCCGGTAAGCTTACTGAATTAGCCAATAATAAGCTCCGCCGGCTTGGGTGGTGATCGGGCTGCCCGAAAGCCGGCCCCCGCGACCAAGATTCACACGGCTGCCAGGATCTCTGCCTGCAGCGCGGCGGCGGCAGGATCGGCCAGTTGCCGGCGCGGGCGCGGGAAGGGAACCGGCATGTCCAGCGCGATCTCTCCGGCCTTCAGCACCACCACCCGGTCGGCCAGGGCCACCGCCTCGGCGACGTCATGGGTGATCAGCACGACGGTGAAGCCGTGATCCTGCCAGATGCGCTCGGTGAGCTGGTGCATCTCGATCCGGGTCAGGGTGTCGAGCGCGCCAAATGGCTCGTCCAGCAGCAGCACGCCCGGCCGGCTGACCAGGGCCCGGGCCAGGGCCACGCGCTGCTGCTGGCCGCCCGAGAGCACGGCCGGCCAATCTTGGGCGCGCCGAGCCAAGCCGACATCGGCGAGCGCGGCACGCGCGGCGTCCTGCCAACTCTCGCCGCGCGCGATCCCGATATTGCCCAGCACACGCTGCCAGGGCACCAGCCTAGCGTCCTGGAACAGGAGGCGCACGCGCGGGTGGATACCGGTGACCG
>NZ_WUJP01000847.1 GCF_009806515.1 Geminicoccus flavidas
GCGCCCCGCCCACGCTCACTCCGCCATGGCTGGGTGTGTCCAAGCCTGAGATCAGGCGCATCAGGGTCGACTTGCCGCCGCCAGAGCGGCCTACCACGGCCAGGAACTGGCCGGCCGGCACGGTCAGCTCGAAGCCGTGCAGGACCGAAAGTTGGCCGAACGACTTGCTCACCTGCCTGAGCTCGATCGATAGGCCGGCAGGTGCCGGCGCTGCAGCCGGCGCGCTGGCGCGAAGTTGGGCGGCGCTCATGGCTGCAGAGCCTCCTTGCCGGCTTGGTAGGCCGGATGCCAGACGAGTGCCCTGCGCTCGATCACGCGGGTTAGGCTGTCGGCCAGCTTGCCCAGCAGCGCATAGACCAGCACGCCCAGCACCACGACGTCGGTCTGCAGGAATTCCCGCGCATTCATGGTCATGTAGCCGATTCCGGAACTGGCGGAGATCGTCTCGGCCACGATCAGCGTCAGCCACATGATGCCAAGCGCATAGCGCAGACCCACCAGGATTGAGGGCAGGGCGCCCGGCAGGACGATGCGGAAGAACAGTGCGGCCGGGCCCAGGCCATAGACCCGCGCCATCTCGATCAGGCGGCGGTCGACCGTGCGGATCCCGTGGAAGGTGTTGAGATAGATCGGAAAGGCGCAGCCGATCGCGACCAGGAAGATCTTGGCGGACTCGTCGATGCCGAACCACAGGATCACCAGCGGGATGATCGCCAGGTGCGGGACGTTGCGCAGCATCTGCATCGACGAATCGAACAGGGTCTCGGCGGAGCGCCAGACGCCAGTGGCGATGCCCAACAGCAGGCCGATGCCGCCGCCGATCAGGAGGCCCAGCAAGGCCCGCTGCGTGCTCACCAGCGTGTTGCTAATCAGGCTTCCGTCCAGCAGCGTGCGCCAGAAGGCGGCGAGCACGGCATCCGGTGCCGGCAGAATCCGGTTGGAGATGAAGCCCACCGAAGAGGCCGCCTGCCAGACCACCAGGGCGGTGATCGGCAGGGCCCAGGGGGCCAGATGACCGGCGAGCCGCAGGAAGCCGGCTCCGGCTTCCCCTTTTGCTAGGTCTGGCAGGCCGGGTCGTTCCGCCCCCGGCAACGCGGCCCGCTGGGCCGTCCGCTCGGCGGCCCCGCCCATCAGTCCGCCGTCCAGACGGCAGAGGCGATGTCGATCTGGTGCGGGATCAGGCCCAGCTTGAAGAACGTGTCCGCCACCTCCTGCTGCTGCCCGACCACGTCACCCGAGAGCGGCCTCACGTCGTAGGTCTGGCGGGACAGCGCCTTTTCCAGGATCGGCACCGGGATACCGATGAGCGGCGAGAACTGCTCGGCGGCTGCCGTGGTGTTGGCCTTGGTCCAGGCGCCGATCTCGGACACGCCGGTCAGCACCGCCTCCACCACCTCCGGTGCCTGTTGCACGAAGTCCCGGGTCGTGAAGTAGAACTGGTAGTTCGAGACGATCCCGGTGCCGTCCGTGAGCTGGCGCGCCTCGATGGTCTGCTCGGCTGCCGCCTGGAAGGGATCCCAGATCGCCCAGGCATCGACCGAACCCTGCTCGAACGCGGCGCGGCCATCGGCAGGCGTGAGGAATGAGGTCTTCACCTCGTCATAGCCCACGCCGGCCTGCTCCAGCGCCCTGACCAGGAGGAAGTGGACGTTCGAGCCCTTGTTCAGGGCGATGTTCTTGCCCTTCAGGTCGGCCACGGTCTTGAGCGGGCTGTCCTTGGGCACCAGAATCGCCTCGCCCTGGGGCGCTGCCGGCTCGTAGCCGACATAGACCAACGGTGCGCCGGCTGCCTGGGCGAAGATCGGGGGCGCCTCGCCGGTATTGCCGAAGTCCACCGCACCCGCGTTCAGCGCCTCCAGGAGCTGCGGCCCGGCCGGAAACTCCGCCCAGGTGACCGAATAGCCGAGCGGCGCCAGCTTTTCCTCAAGCAGACCCTTGTTCTTGAGCAGGATCAGCGTGCCGTATTTCTGGTAGCCGATCCGGATGACCTTCTCCTGGGCTGTCGCCGGTGCGGCACCAACCATCATGAGCAGGCCAGCCGCCGCAACCAGGCGACCCAGAGCACGCCTGCCAGGCATCCAAGCCATCGTCGACTCCCCTCAGCCATGACTGCCGAGTCGAACTTAGGAATCCTAAGATCATTTTGTCTATCAATTATATCGACAATACCCCTTAAGCGGCACAGGAAGGTCCGAGCCCTGCCGGTCCATGCGCTTCGGCGGGCGGGCGGCGGCTCAACCTCTAGGTCGGGAGACGGATGGCTTGACCAGGACGACAGGTGTTTGGGGCGCTGGCCCGACTGCCCGCTATGGCGAGCTGGCAGGGCGGTTCCGGCCGCTGTTCGAGCGCATCCGCCAAGGCGCGGTCCAGCGCGAGCTGGAGCGCCGTATGCCCGTCGAGCAACTGGGCTGGCTGAAGGAGGCTGGCTTCAGTGCCGTGCTGCTGCCGGAGGTAGCTGGCGGGGCTAACGCCAGCATCCCGGAGTTCTTCGAGCTCATGGCCGAGCTCGCCCAGGCGGATTCCAACCTTCCGCAGGCGCTGCGGGTCCACTTCCAGTCAGTGGAGAACGTGCTGGTCGGCCCGGCCAGCGCCTGGCGGGACCGGTGGATCGCGAGGTTCGCGAAGGGCCAGACGATCGGCAGTGCCTGGACCGAGGTGAATACCGGCGCCAAGGCCGGCACCTTCGCCACCCGGATCGTGCGCGACGGCGAAGGCTGGCGGCTGAACGGCACCAAATACTACACGACCGGATCGATCTTCGCCGACTGGATCAATGTGGGCGCCGTCGACGAGGCGGACGAGCATGTCTCCGTCCATGTCCCGGCCAGGGCGTCGGGCGTGTCGATTGCCGACGACTGGGATGGCTTTGGCCAGACGCTCACCGGCAGCGGCACCGCCACCTTCGTTGATGTCCCCGTCGCCAGGGATGAAATCCGGCCGGCCGGCGAGACCTTCGGCTACTCGGCGGCTTGGCTGCAGGTGAACCATCTGGCGACGCTGGTCGGCATCGCCCGCGCCGCCGCTGAGGAGATCGCCCAGGCCGTGGCGGAGCGGCAGCGCACCTACACCCATGGCGCCGCGGATCAGGCCAGCCGGGATCCACAGGTTCTGCAGGTGGTCGGCCGGGTCCACAGCCAGGCCTATGCGGCCGGCGGTATCCTGCAGCATGCCGCCCAGGCGCTGCAGCGCTGCCGTGACGCGACGCTGCCGGGAGATCCCGAGGCGATCGAGGCGGCCAACATCCGCGCCGAGATCGAGATCGCCCAGGCGCAGACCACGATCGCAAGCCTGGTCCTGGACGCCACTGCCCAGGCCTTCGACGCGCTGGGCGCCTCGGCAACCCTGCGCAGCAAGGGGCTCGACCGGCACTGGCGCAATGCGCGCACCGTGTCGTCGCACAACCGCTGATCTACAAGGAGCGGATCGTCGGCGACTACGCCGTCAACCGCACGCTCCCGCCCTTCCAGTGGCATATGGGCCAGGCCTGACCCGGCAGGCCCCGGCCGGTTCCCGTCAGCCGCAGCCGCTCATTCGGCTGCGGCTGCTTCCCTCGCCGCCTCGGCCCGCTTGACCACCTCGATGTTGCGATAGGCAGCCGCTGGATGCGGTGTGCTCAGGCGCGGGCCCTTGCCGAACAGTTTCTCGCGCAGCGTGCCCGGCCGGTAGGCGGTGGGGTAGACGCCGCGCGCCTGCAGTTCCGGCACCAGATAGCCTACGATGCTCTCAAAAGTTTCCGGCGTCACCGCATAGGCCAGGTTGAAGCCGTCGACATCGGTAGCCTCGACCCAGCTCTACAGGATATCGGCCACGGTCGCCGCCGAGCCGACGAAGACCGGGCCCATCCCGCCGATCCCGCCCCAGGCGGCCAGCTCCTCGATGGCCCAGGCCCGCCCGCCACTGGCCAGATGCTCGATCGCCGAGACGATCGCGTTGGTCTCGACCTTGCGCACGAGGTCGGTGGGCGCGTACTGGCCGAAATCGATGCCGGTCCAGCCGGACATGAACACCAGCGAGCCGTCATAGGAGACATAGCGCCGGTAGTCCTCGAACTTGGCCTGGGCCTTGGCGTCGGTCTCGTCGACGATCAGCGTCACCAGCGTATAGACGTAGAGTTCGCGTGGATCGCGACTGGCCCTGGCGGCACGCTCGCGGATGTCAGCGACATAGGACTTCAGGATCGGCTGGGTGGGCGCGCTGACGAACACGCACTCGGCATGCTGCGCGGCGAACGCCTTGCCCGAACCGGACGCGCCTGCCTGGTAGAGCACGGGCGTGCGTTGCGGGGAGGGCTCGCACAAATGGTAGCCCGGCACCTCGAAGAAGCGGCCCTTGTGCCCGATCTCGTGGACCTTTTCCGGGTGGGTGAACACGCGCTTTTCCCGGTCCCGGACGACCGCCCCGTCCTCCCAGCTGCCTTCCAGGAGCTTGTAGATCACTTCCAGATACTCGGCGGCGACCTCGTAGCGGTTGCCGTGCCGGCGCAGCCCGCCCTCGCCGACATTCTTCGCGCCGCTTTCCAGGTAGGAGGTCACGATGTTCCAGCCGACCCGGCCCTTGGTGTGGTGGTCGGCGGTCGAGAGCCGGCGGGCGAAGGTGTAGGGGTGTTCGAACGAGGTGGACGCGGTGATGCCGATGCCCAGATGCTCGGTCGCCAGCGCAATCGGTGCCGCCAGCTGGATCGGGTCGTTGACCGGGATCTGCGCCGCCTGGTGCAGGGCGTGGTAGTTGCTGCCCTTGTAGACGTCGTAATAGCCGATCACGTCGGCGATGAAGATGCCGTCGAACACCCTGCGCTCAAGCGTCCGCGCCAGGTCCTGCCAGTAGCCCAGGTCCTTGTAGGTCCACGACCGGTCCTGCGGATGTGCCCACAGCCCTGGTGACTGGTGGCCAACGCAGTTCATGTCGAAGGCGTTGAAGCGGATCTGCCTGGTCATCATGACTCCCATCGTCAGCGCGTAGCGGCATGCGCCTCTGCGCCTATTTCGGTCTGCCGCGATCCAGCCAGAACGTGAACCCTACAAAAGCTATAACTTTCATATAGAACAGAGTAGGCATGGCCGATGAGCGAGAGCAGCCTGGCTGTCGGTCCCAGGCGCCAAAGCCATAGAGCTGCATGTTGCAAGACGTTCGTTGAAGCTAACGGTAGGCCACATCTGCAGAACGCTTCGTTCCTAGCCTTACGAGCCATCGCGACTTGTTTGCCTGCACCCCAAGGTCCCCTGCGAAAGCTCGGCCTCCTTCAGGCGGCAGGAGGATCTGGTTCAACTTGCTAGACTACACCGCCCCACAAGCTATCGACTCACTCCGTTGGGACAATCGTTGGGACCAGAAGCCAGCGGATGCTGTAGTTCCCATACCAGGCCATAGGTTATCAGCGATCTGTGGCGGAAGCGGTGGGATTCGAACCCACGAAAGGTTGCCCTTTGGCGGTTTTCAAGACCGCTGCCTTCAACCACTCGGCCACGCTTCCTGCCGCAGTGACGCGCTTACGGCGCCAGCGCCGGGGATGCAACTGGGCTCAGAGGTCGAAGCTGGACGGGGCGATGGTGGGGCGGGCGGTGCGCCAGCTCGGACGGGTGCGCAGGACATGCAGGCCGGACAGGCGTACCGGCTCCTCCAGGATGCAGCCGGCGACCGCGTCCAGCGCGTCGTCGCGGCTGTCCCGGTCGGGTAGCCATTCGCGCATCTCCTGGACGAAGCCGCCCTGCCAAACTTCCTCGTGGACATGGAGGCGGCCCGAGGCGAGCAGCGGGTCGAAGGCGTCCAGGATCCGCTGAGCCTTGCTGCGGCTGGAAACCCGCTCGATCACCGCGCAGCCGGTCCGCGCACGGCCGACCGCCTGGCGCAGCAGCGAGGGCAGGAAGCGGCCGATCCCGTTGGTCTCGATCCGGATCGCCGGCTGGGCCATGGCCTCGGCGAACGCCACGACCTGCTGGCAGAGCTGTGCCGCCTCGTCCTGCTCGGCGATACGGGCGGGGTCGTGGGTCAGATAGCGCAGGCCGTGCAGCCAGTAGTCGCCGGCCTCGCAGACGAACACGCAGGCGACCACCGGGGCGTCGCCCTTCTTCGGCGTGCCGAAGGCCGGGTCCCACCAGCAGGTCGCCGACACCATGCGCCGGCCGCCGATCGTGAGCACGGTCTCGCCATTGCTGCTGGCCAGCTCGATCTCGCCCCGGTAGCGGCGCATCCGCTCGGGCTCGAGGCGCACCTCATGGACATGGGTCGGCTCCAGCAGCATCTGCGAGCGGAACTTGGCGGGGCCGGTCTGCTCGCGAATCCGACGAACCACGTCCGGCGGGAAGCGTTCGGGCCAGACGCAGCTGCCGTCCTGCAGGTCGAGGAGCGGGATGGCCAGGCGCCGATAGCCGGCCAGGAACGGCGCCGCCTCCTTCAGCTCGGCCCGGGCCTGCTCGGCATAGAGCGAGTAGAAACTGTGCGGCGTGCCGACATAGAGGATCGTGCCCTCGGGCATCAGGATGTAGTCGAGCTCGCGGAGGCATTCGCGCAACTCCTCGCGCTTGCCTGGTGTGTCCGAGGTGTTGGGTACCTCGACATCGTCGCAGATCACGACGTCGGCGCGCAGCCCGGTCAGGTTCCCGGTGATGCCGCGCGAGCACAAGGAAGGATCGCGGAAGTCGTGCGGGCGGGCGACGGTGAACCGGTCGGCCGCCCACTGCTCCTTGCGGTCGGGCAGGAGATGCTCGCAGAACGGATGGCGCTCGATGACGCGGCGGACATTGCGCGCCATCTTGTCGGCGAGGTTCTGCTCGGCCGACAGCATTAGGATCCGCAGGTCCGGGTTCTCGGCCAGGATCCAGGCGCAGAACTGGCCGACCAGGGTCGACTTGCCGGCATTGCGGAACACCATCAACAAGAGGCGCCGGTCGCCGCCGCGCCAGCACGCCTCCAGCCAGTCCGTCACCCGGACATGCAGGGCCGGGGTCGTGCGGCCTTGTAGCCGGTTATAGACCCAGACGAACTGGCGAAAGCTACGGCGGCTTGGCATGGCGGGCGATCCGGAGGGCGGAGAACGGGCTGCCGGGTCGATCTGAGGACTCAGTCCAGCAGGGAGCCGCCGGCCAGGCCGCCGAGCACGCGGACACCCTGGCCCAGCACACTGCCCTGCTGGTCCAGCAGGTTGTTGCGCTGGCGCAAGGCGGCCTTCGTGTCGTTGCCCTGCAGCGCCAGCCGGGCCTGGGCATCGGCTTCGGCCTGCTCGGTGCGGGCTTGGCGCGTCAGGCCGCTCGCGATCGCCTCCGCGGCCCCCCGGTAGGAGCCGATCCCGGCCGAGCCGGCCCGGGCGCGAGCACTGGCCAGCGCCTTGGCGAGCTGCTGCTCGCGCTGGCGGCGCTCGATGCTCTGCCGGAGCTTGATCTCCTGGGCGTTCTGGACCCGGTCGGCTTCGATCAGGTCGTTGGCCCGGCTCTTCTTCTGCTGGCCCAGAAGGGCGGAGAGGCCGAGCGTGGCGAGGCTGGTTGCGGCACCCATCAGTCGATCACCTGCAGTTGGTGGGACACGGAAAGGAGGGTGAAGGCGGAAGGGTCATCCTGCGCGATCCGCCAGGGCGTGGTCTCGATGCCACGCCGCCAGCCGAGCACGCGGACCGCATGGTCCCCGGTGAAGCCGCCGGGCACGGCCGGCAGGGCCTGGGCGGCCGGACCGCTGCCGAGATCCAGCCGCAGCGCCAGCGTCGTGAGCAGGCGGAACGAGAGGCGGACCACTCGGTAGCGGGCATCCTGGACCCGGTTCGGCAAAGGCAGGGCGCGCACCGGCTCGATCGCATGGGTGAAGGCGAGGCCCAGAACGAGCGTGCTGGCCGGCTGGGGCAGGGTCACGCTGCCATTCGTGACGACGGTGCGGCCCACCGGCCGGCCATCGCCGATCAGCCAGACCTGGCGGTCGTTGAACCGTTCCAGGCCCGCCCATACGCTGCGCGGCGTCGTGGCAGTGAACGTCAGGGTACCGTCGACGCCCAAGGAATCGTCCAGATATTCCAGCGAGACCGTGCCGTTGCGCGACACCAGCAGCCAAGTGCGGCCATCCAGATAGGTTACCGCGCGGACCAGGCCGTTGGTGGTGAGCCTGGACCAAGCGACGATGCCGTTCTCCCGGTCGATCGTGGCAGCCGCCATGCTGCCATCAGCGCGCACCACCAGGACGAGGCGGCGGATCGGGTCGAACGCCATGTCGACCGGGTCGGCCAGGAGATGGCGGGCCAGCACCGCCAGGTCGGCGGCCTGGAAGGCTTGCTGGTCGTCGGTGAACAGGAACTCGCGGAGCTCCTTGCCACTGCGGCTGACGAACAGGGTGGCGCCATCGACCTCGACCGGCGGCAGACTGCGGGTAACCGGCGAACCGATGCCGGTCTGCTGGTCGGCGCGGATGGTGGCAGGCGTCAGCGGGTCGCCGGACAGCGCCCATTCGCCGACGCTGGTGAACACCTGGAGCTGCCGGCCCGAGACCAGGGCGCGGATCGCATGGTTGCGCTCCGTGCCGAGTCGGAAGCGGAACGCCTCGTCATCCAGGCCGGTCCCCTCGTCGAAGTCGAAATAGCGCCCGGTCCTGGACATCCAGATGGCATCGGGCAGGTCACGCGAGCCGCCCACCACCAGCCGGTCCTGCCAGAAGCCGACTGTGATCGGGTAGCCATGGGCCTGGCTGAACGCCTGCTCGTCCCAGTCGCGCGTGGTCTGGCCGTCGTTCAGCGCCTCCAGCACCAGGCCTATCGCCTGGGTGGTGTTCCGCACGCTCTGGATGGTCACCTGGCGGCCCTTGATCCGCAGGCGCGTCCCCGCATGCAGCGCGGTGAACACCGGCGCTGACGCCGAAAGGGTCACCAGCGAATCGCGCGGGATCGGCTGGTCGGTCGCAAGCCCGGTCTTCACCGGCTGGAGTGCCACCTCGTCCGCAGCGAAGCGGGCGAACGGCTCGCGATAGGCAAACGGTGCCGGCGCACCTTGCGGGATGGCGAACGACCATTTGCGCAACTGCCAGCCGCCGGAGGTCAGCCGGACGAGCTGGCGCGGCTCCAGGTCGGGATGGCAGATCAGCAGGCTCTCGCCCAGCCGGGCAAACGAGAGCTGCGGCACCTGGAGGTTGCTCCAGTTGGCCGCGGCCGGCGTGCTGGGCGTGGCAGCAATCGCGTCGCCGATGATCACGTCGACCTTGAACGGACCGAACGCCAGAACGGCACCGCCATCCGCCCCGTCGAAGGGGACGAGGCGCATGCCGCCCGGCACATCGGTGGACCGGCGCATCCCGGGCCGGCGGGTGACCCCGCCGGTGACCTGGACCACCACGTTCTCGAGCAGGGCGGCACCCTTGGCCAGCGCATCAAGGTCGGAGCGCCCGGTCAGGCGCGGGTCGAGCTCCCCCGCAGCAAAGCCGGTCTTGATCAGGGTGACCGCACTCATCCGAGCCGCGCCTCGATCAGGGTGAAGTCCTCGAAGCGCCGGGGCGTGCTCTGCTGGCTGTCGACCAGCCGCGCCTGGCGCAGCTCCAGGTCGGCGGCACGGCGCAGGACCTCGGCGCGGCTGGCGCTTTCGGTCACCGGCAGACAGAACTCGGCCGCCAGCCGGGCCACCAGGGCCGCGGCGAAGAAGGCGGGGTAGTCGCTCTCGGGCATGCGGCGCTGGTAGGTCAGCGTGACGGCGCGCTCGTCCGTGAACAGCGCGGGGCCGAGCACCCGGTATTCCGCGCCGCGGCCACGCCGGTCCGAGCCCGCGGAGATGACCCGGAGGCAGTCGGCCGGCAGCATGTGCCGCCAGGCGAAGTCGGCGGATCCCGCTGGGGCGGGCTCGCTCAGTGCCGCCTGGGCGATCGAGAAGCTCCAGGGATGGGCGCTGACCAGCCCGTCGCGCACCAGGCCATAGAGGCGGAACGCCACCGTGGCCTCCGCACTGCCGTCGGCGAACGACCCGATGGGGGCGGCACCCAGCCGTACCAGGGCCTGCGAGCAGAGATCGACGTCGCTGTACGCCATGAGCTTGTCCTCGAGCTGGCGGTGGCCCGGGAGGCCAGCAGGCCTCCCGGGTCCATCGCAGCCGTCTTGGCCGGTCAGTCGGAGTTCAGCACGCCGAACTGGACCATGTTGGAGATGTCGACGATGCCGGACGCATTCGCGACAACCACCATCATGCCGTGGGTGGGTGAGGTACCCAGGCCGGCATTCAGCATGATGAAGTCGCCGACCCGCAGCATCTTGGCCGCCTGGTTGAAATAGCCGGCATTGTCCACCGCGGTCGCGGCGTCCGCGGTGCGGTAGTGCCAGAGCGTGAAGCCGTTGGCGTAGGACAGGACGCTCAGGTTCTCGGATTGATAGGCCATCGGTTTAGTCCTCCAGGCACGGCATCGTCACGACGCCCGCGGTCTCGATCAGCACGGCACCCTGGGACATCGAGGAAGCGACGAAGTGGGCGGCACGGTCGCCGTGCCAGCTGATGTCGGTCTTCACGTCCTGGCCGATGGCATGGCCCATCGCCGACTTGTGGTACCAGAAGCAGCTGCGCCTGGTGCCATCGAGTGGCAGGCCCGAATGCGGGATCCAGGTGGTGCCGAGCCACATCTTCGCCTGGGTGCCCTTCCAGGGCAGCTCGGCATCGCCGATGAACTCGGAATTGGCGAACTCGGCTAGGTTCAAGAGTTCGGACCACTGCTTCCAGCCGACCACCGCGAAGCGCTGGCCGTCGTCCGGCACGTCGTTGGCGCCCAGCATCTCGAAGGCCTTGAGGACCTTGGCCTTGGTCAGGCCGTCGGCATCGGTGCCGGCCACCTGGGACGAGGTCTTGAGCGCGTTGATGATCAGCTCGTCGGTCTTGCGGCCGAGCGCGAAGGCGCCGGCGTTGGCGAGCACGCTGCGCTCGTCAATATTGGTCTTGAGCTCGTCGAGCTGGTCAACCCACTCGCCGGCATAATAGTCGAACAGCCGTGCCTCGACCGTCGCGAACTCCACGTTCATCACTGGCACGACGCTGTTGCGCCCTTTGGTGGTGGCCGTGCCGCGGCCGACCTTCTGGAAGACGGTCGAGCTGCCGACGACGCCGTTCTTGACCCGGATGGTGTGGCGGAGCTTGCTGCCCTGCCGCTGATAGGCCTCGTGCACTTCGCGTTCGAACTGCTTGACGAACGCCTGGTCGATCGAGGTGGACATTTGCGGTCCTTCCTTGTTGGTCGCCTGTTGGCCGCGCGCGCGGGTTGTCCGGGCCGCATGGGTCCGGGCCTTGGCGAAAGAGCCGTCGCTGGTTGAAGCCATGGCGGGCGGGTGGGCCCCGCTTTTGGGGTTGTCCACCCGGCCGCCGCCGTGGTTCCGGGCGCGGGATGCCCTTCTGGCGGTCAGCCGCCGTAGAGGCGGCGGTAGCCGTCGGTCACCCGCGCCACGAAATCCTTGTCGCGGTCGCGCCAGTAGCGCGGATCGCGCATCATCTGGGCCAGCCGGTCGGGGTCGGGGGCGCCTGCCGCCGGATCGCCTCCGGCGACGATCTCCGGCTCCTTGGCGCGCATCATCGCGTGCAGCGCCATCACCCCGTCATAGGAGCGGGACAGGGTCTCGTAGGTCGCCCGGTCCAGGTGGCGTTCGCCGAACGCCTTGAGCTGCTCCGCCACCGCGGCGAACCGCTCAGGCCCGCCGAACTGCTCCGCCAGGCGGGCCCGGCCGGCCTCGGCCGCGCGCAGCCCCTCGACCTCGGCGAGCGTCGCCTCCACCAGAGGGGCGATCCGTTCGGCGGCCAGGTCGTAGACGAGCTGGGCCTGCCGGTTGGTGAAGCCCGCCTCGTGCAGCCGGGCGTCGAGCTCCCGGTCCTGCTCCAGCCACTCGGCCTTGCGCTCGATCTGGTAGTCCGCGGGATCCTTGGGCCGACCCAGCACGGTCAGCAGCCGATCGCGCGCCGCCGGGTCATCCGGATCGTCCGGAGCCGGCA
>NZ_WUJP01000848.1 GCF_009806515.1 Geminicoccus flavidas
GCATCGAGCCGATCTTGCGTTCCAGGGCCAGGTAGCTCTTCAGGAGAACGTTGGCACGGAGCTGGCCGTCCGGCCCGCGGAACTTCTCCGGGATCCCGGGCTCGGCCGCCTCCGGCAGGGGCAGGGGCTCCGTCGGCAGGCCCGGCTCGGGCTCGCCGATTGCGGGTGCCGCAGCGTCCTGCGCCGGCTCGTTCTCGATCTTGTCCTGTTCCATGGCGGGAGGTCTCGATCTGGTCGGTGGGAAGGGCGGTCAGCGGCCGAGGCCGCGGGCCGCTAGGGACTGGAGATGGGCCACCAGGCAGCGCTGGCCCTCGAGGTGCCGCAGCTCCTGGTCGCTCGCCTGGGGCGGCATGCGGCGCAGGAGATAGGTGCGTTCCAAATGGTCGAGCAGCCGCCGGCCCTCGGAGGTGGCGAACACCTTGGCCGCGCAGCGGACCAGATCGTCACCCGTGCCGCCAGGCAGTGCCAGGTGCTCGCTCATGGCAGCACCTCGCGGAGGAACTCGGCCTGGAAGGCATCGAGCAGGCCCTGCTCGCGGATCAGCTCGGCCGGCACGCCCAGCGTGTGGCCGAGCCAGCGGGCAGCACCCGGCAGGTCGACCACGCTCGCGGCGTGGTCGCCCATCTGGCGCACGCTCTCCAGCCAGAGCAGGGTGTTCTGCACGTCCTGGCGCGACTGGCGGCGCGCGAGCGGCGACTGGTAGCGCAGCTCCACCGTGCGTCCGTCCAGCCGGACATCGGGGATCTCGCCGCGCCGGGCTAGGATGGCCAGGCCGCGCGTCACCAGCGGCGTGAGCAGCTCCGCCTGCAGCCGGCCGAACACGGCGGCCAGCAGGCGGGTGGTCTCGGCCGAGCGCTCCAGAACCTCGGTCGCGGTCATCCGCGCGTTCTGGACAGGTCCCAGCCGGTCCACCAGCAGCGTATGCCGGATCCGGGCGCGCAGGTCGTCCAGGATGAGCTGGCTGACGTCGAACCGGCCGGGCATCTCGAGCGGCTTCAGCCCTTCCGAGCCTACCGCCTTGGGGATGATGCTGCCCGGCACCAGCTTGATGTTGGCCGGGTTCAGGACGCCGTCGTCCTCCGCGAGCCAGATGCCGGTCACCGCGATCGACGCGTTCTTGAGGATCAGCTCGACCACCTTGTTGGCGGTGCGCACGTCGGGAAGGGCGGTCATCATCGGCGAGCGGCCATACACCTCGCCCGCGGTCTTCACCCAGCGGAAGGTGATGAACGGCGAATGCTCAAAGCGGCCGTCCGCCAGCAGGGCCACCGCGCGGCCGGACTGGTCGTCGTCGGTGAGCCAGGCCCGGTAGTCGAAGCCGGTGCCGCCCGGCACCACGGCCTCGATCACGCGGCAGGGCTGCTCGCCGTTGCTGGCGGCCAGGTCGGGCGGCAGCATCGCATCCGGCCAGCGGCCACGCAGGCCGGCCAGCGGCAGAGCGCTGGTGCGGAAATGACCGGCGACGGCGCCATCCACATCCTCCTCGATCGCCATCTCGGCGGCCGGGATGGCGGAGAAGCGGAAGGGCGAGGGCCGGCCGGCCGGTGCCTCGGCGAACAGCAGGGTCGCGGTGCCCAGCGTCACCAGATCGAGAAAGGCCTGGTGGATCTCCACGGTGAAGTTGGCATGGTCGAAGCCGCCCTGCAGCCGGGCGGCCACGGCCTCCAGCGCCTCGTTGACCGTCGGCCGCTCGGCAGATGCCATCTGCGGGCCGGCGCGCAGGCCGAACCAGGGCGAGCCCGGCGGGGTGAGCTCTCCCAAGAGCGAGGCGGCGAGCTGCTCGACCGCATCGGCGGCGGTGGCATCAAACAGGCGGTCGCTGCCGCGCCCAGGTGCAGCCTCCAGGCCCGACACGCGCTGCGGCATGGTGAAGGCCAGGCAGTCGCGCCAGACCGGCTCGAAGGGCCGACGCCGTTCGCGCGCCCGGCGATAACGCAGGTCGAGTTCGAGGTCGACGGGGGGCATCGATTGGGCTCCGTGCTGGGGGCCGATCCGCGTACAGGTCAGTGAATAGGCTTATATTCCTATAACTTTGGGAACGTCAAGCGGCGTGACGGGTCCAGCCCTCCCGCAGCAGCAGGCAATGTAGCTGGTAAGGTGTCCAAGCTGATCGTCCACCCAACCCAAGCGCGCGCTTGACGATCTCGACACAAGTAATCGGCCGCGCGTGCAGTGAGCTGCGCGGGAATTCGCGCGTCCAGCCACTGAGAACGATGCGGCCAGTGTGGATATAATACTCGACGGGATCGATTTCTTCCGGCAGGTCTAGCCAAGCGAGTCGGAGGTCCTGCAGCAGCGGATCCAGTAGGATCCAGCCCCGTTCGGCCCGGATCAGGCAGTAGCAATGGCGGAAGCCCGGCTTCAGCCAGGCGAGCCAGCGGCAGTCGGACCGGTCTTCGAACACGACGATCGCGGGGGCTGGCCCGGGCTCTGCCATGGGTGCGGGCTCTCGAAAATTAGGATCATGAGCCTAGTGACAGGACCGCGCATCGTCAAGATGATGTTCCTACCATTGTAGGATCTTATATTTGTTTGCTCGGAGCTGGTTCCTATGATGACGCATGGCGATGTCTGGGTGGGGATCGACCGCCTGGCCGCGAAGAACAACTACTCGGCCTCCGGGCTGGCCAAGCGCGCGGGGCTGGACCCTACCACCTTCAACAAGAGCAAGCGCGCCACTAAGCAGGGCAAGGCGCGCTGGCCCTCCACGGAGAGCATTGCCAAGATCCTGGAGGCGACCAACACCACCATGGCCGAGTTCGTGGCGCTCATGGACGGGAGCGAGGGAACTGTGGCGCCGCCCGTGTCGCGGCGGCTGCGCTCCCTGCCCTTGGACCGCGCCCAGGGCGGCCAGGTGTTCGACGCCTCAGGCTTTCCGCAGGGCGATGCCTGGGAGGATGTCGACTTCCCCGGCCTGGAGGATGGCCACGCCTTCGCGCTGGAACTGACCGAGGACATCTCGCCCGCCTGGCGGCGCGGCGACCTGCTGGTGGTGTCGCCCTCCTCCTCGACCCGCCGCGGCGACCGGATCGTGCTGGCCGATCGCAAGGGCACGCTCCATCTGGGCAGCCTGTCCCGGCGCACGGCGCAGCGCGTGGTGGTCGACCGGCCGGACGGGCAGGAGGCGAACTTCGCGATCGACGAGGTCGCCTGGATCGCCCGGATCGTCTGGGCCAGCCAGTAGAACAGGCCGATCCTCCCGCCGGCCCTCCGGCACCGGCCGCCTTCGATGTAGTGCCGCGACAGGCCCGCCACGATGCGCGGATGAACGGCCGCGCCCCGGGCGTCGGCTTCAACTGGTACCGGAACCTCCGCCGTTCGGCCCTGCTTCCTTGCCATCGCTGCACGGGCTCCTCCGGCCTCGGTCGGCCGCGTCCCCGGCACCCGGCTGCTTGACCTTCCTGCGACTGGCAGCCTCATCCGCGTCCGGATGAAGCGCAGTGGACGGTCGACGACCACCAGTCCGAGGAGGCCAGGAATGGCAGGCGGAGCCCGGCATGGCGTCGGCAATGGTATCGGCAGGCGGCACGCTGCCCACGACCATTGTCATGCCGGACATCGGCCCGTCCCTGCGGCCGCGCCGGACGATGGCCGGGTGCAAGACCCGGTCGGCCACATGCTGGTCGATGCGCGCAGCGCTGCCGCGACCGCCGAGCATCGCGGCCATCCCTATCATTTCTGCTCCGCGGGGTGCCGGGCGAAGTTCGTGAGCCACCCGGAGCGCAATCTGGCCGGCGATGCCGGCCGTGCCGAGCCGGCATCGCAACCGGCGGGCACGATCTATACCTGCCCGATGCATCCCGAGATCCGGCAGGCCGCGTCCGGCAGCCGTCCGATCTGCGGCATGGCGCTGGAGCCGGACGTGGCGAGCGCTGTGGCCGGGCTCAACCCGGAACTGGCCGACATGACCCGGCGGTTTTGGATCGGCCTGGTCCTGGCCCTGCCGGTGTTCCTCCTGGAGAGGGGCGGCCATCTCCTGCCGGTGGTCCATCACCTGGTGCCGCCGAGGGGATCGATCTGGATCCAGCTCCTGTTCGCGACTCCCGTGGTGCTTTGGGCCGGCTGCCCGTTCTTCACGCGCGGCTGGGCCTCGATCCGGACCGGCAACCTCAACATGTTCACCCTGATCGCGCTCGGCACCGGGGTCGCCTGGGGCTACAGCCTCGTCGCGACGCTGGCCCCGCGGATCTTCCCCCAGGCCTTCAGGCACCGGATGGCACGGTCGCCCGTCTATTTCGAATCCACGGTGGTGATCACCGTGCTGGTGCTGCTGGGCCAGGTGCTGGAACTGCGAGCGCGTGAGCGGACGTCGGGGGCACTGCGGGTGCTGTTCGATCTGACGCCTGGGATCATGCGGCGGATCGCGCCGGACGACAGCGAAGCGGAGGTTCCGCTCGACGCGGTGGTGCCGGGCGACCGGCTCCGGGTGCGCCCGGGCGAGAAGGTCCCGGTGGACGGCACGGTCGAGGACGGCCGCTCCTCGCTCGACGAATCGATGGTGACCGGCGGATCCATGCCGGTCACCCGCAGCGCCGGCGACCAAGTCATCGGCGGTACCCTCCACCAGACCGGCACGCTCGTGCTGCGCGCCGAGAAGGTCGGGCACGAGACCATGTTGGCGCGCATCGTGCAGATGGTGGCCGACGCCCAGCGCTCGCGGACACCGATCCAGCGGCTGGCCGACCAGGTGTCGGGCTGGTTCGTCCCGCTGGTCGTCCTCGTGGCGGTCCTGGCCTTCGTCGCCTGGGCGATCTGGAGGCCGGCACCGAGCCTCGCCCACGGGCTCCTCGTCGCGGTGTTGGTGCTGATCATCGCCTGCCCCTGCGCGCTGGGGCTGGCCAGGCCCATGTCGATCATGGTGATGGTCGGCAAGGGTGCGGGCCTCGGTGTGCTGATCAAGAACGCCGAGGCGCTGGAGCGGCTGGAGAAGGTCGACACGCTGGTGGTCGACAAGACCGGCACGCTCACCGAGGGCCGGCCCGGCGTGACGGGGATCTTCCCCGCCGACGGCATATCGGAGGCGGAGCTCCTGCGGCTGGCGGCCGGGGTCGAGCGGGCGTCGGAGCATCCGCTGGCGCACGCGATCGTGGCCGAGGAACCGGGGGCTGATCATCCCCCCGGTGGCCGACTTCGCTTCGCCGCTCGGCAACGGTGTCACCGGCACGGTCGAGGGCCGTACGGTCGTGATCGGCAACGCCGCCTTCCTGCAGGAGAGCGGTGTCGACTCTGCCACCCTGGCCGGTCAGGCCGACGCGCTGCGCCATGACGGTGCCACCGCGATCTATTTGGGCCTGGACGGGCAGGCTGCCGGCAACTTCGCCATCGCCGACCCGATCAAGCCTTCCACCGCCCCGGTCCTCCAGGAGCTGCATGCCGACGGCATCCGCATCGTCATGCTGACCGGCGACAACCGCACCACCGCCCAGGCGGTGGCGCGCCGGCTCGGGATCAACGAGGTCGAGGCGGACGTGCTGCCCGATGGTAAGAGCGCGGTCGTGGCGCGGCTGAAGGGCGAGGGGCGGATGGTCGCCATGGCCGGGGACGGGGTGAACGACACGCCGGCCCTGGCTGCGGCCGATGCCGGCATCGCCATGGGCTCCGGCACCGACGTGGCGATCGAGAGCGCCGGCGTCACCCTGCTCAAGGGCGACCTGACGGGCATCGCCAAGGTACGGCGCCTGTCCAGGGCGACCATGGCGAGCATCCGCCAGATCCTGGTCTTCGCCTTTGTCTACAACGTGGCCGGCATCCCGCTCGCCGCCGGGCTGCTCTACCCGTTCACCGGCCTGCTCCTGTCTCCGGTCGTGGCGGCGGCCGCCATGGCGCTCTCCTCGGTCAGCGTGATCGCGAATGCCTGCGCCTGCGGGCAAGGCGCATCTGACGGCTCGGCGGTGCCGTCAGTCGGAGGCGGCTGCCGCTGGTGTGTCGCTCAGCCCGCCCAGCTCCAGCGGCCCCTCGAGCTGGTCGCCGAAGCACGCCCCGATGGTCTCGACCAGGTCGGCCAGTTCCCGCAGGTGCTCGCTGATCACCGGGCTCGCCTGGTCCAGGCCGGAGGCCGCCAGCAGGAACTTGCGGTGCAGGCTGCCGCGCAGCCGCGCGCCGCCAGTCTCGGCCAGGGCTGCGGTGATGCAGCGCGTGGCCTCCCGCGCCGCGATCGCCTGGAAGTGAGCGATCTTCGCCAGCTCCGCAGCATCGATACCGGCCATGCCATGGTCCCCTGTCGTGGTACGTCGGCGCCAGCCTAGCAGGCAGATTTCCGGCAAGTCGCAGCCTGCCATGGCCGTCGGCACGGATTGCTCCCCGCCTGTCTCGCAACTGCAACATGACGACGAAATGGCCGGGCCGATGGAACCACGGCGCTTCATGGGCCGCGCATGAACCAGCTCAGAACGCCAAGCGCCCGGCGAGCGGTAAGCTCGCCGGGCGCTTGGTGGGTACCCCAACCGTTGCGGATCAGGGTACTGGCACCAGCATCCCCCCGATCAGGTTGCGGTCGAACAGGTCGCCGGTGTTCGGGTCGCACAGCGCGCTGGGATAGCCGCCGCGGCCGACCGGCAGGAGGCGGAGCTTGGCGTCCTTCGCCCGGCCGCGCTCCAGCGCCGCCACATGGCCGTTCGGCACCACCAGTTCCGGATGGTCGAACGGTGCGGCATGGCAGGCGACCCGCTGGTCGGTCAGCGCCTTCATGAAGGCCACCAGCGCGTTCACCTCGGCATTGGTGAGCCCCAGCTCGGTGATGTCCGGCGCCAGGTTGCTGCCGCCCATGTTCGGCCCGATCGGCGTGGTGCGGCCCTTGGGGCCGGTGCCGGTCGTGTCGCCACTGGCCAAGTCGCGCCGGTTGCCGCCGCGATTGTAGAACTCGACCACGCCCTTGAGGGTCGCCTCGCCGCCATTGTGGAAATAGGGCGCGGTGAGGGCGACGTTGCGCAGGGTAGGCGTCTTGAAGGCACCGTCCACCGCGACCCGCTCGCTGCGCTTCGCGTCCGGCACCGGGAAGGCGTCGACCCGCTTGCCGTCGGTGAACTGCCGGGCGAAGGACAAGGGCGCGCCCATCGCACTGCCGCCCAGGCCGACATCCTCGTGGGTCGGCCGCACGCCGATATTGTAGAAGCCGCCGTCATAGAGAGCCATGCCGCCGTCGGGCATCGGCATGAACTCGACCAGTTCCTTGCGCTGCCGGGGCGGGACGGCGGCACTGGTGAACAGCGGGCCGCTATGGCAGTTGGCGCACTTGGCCTTGCCCTCGAACAGCGCCAGCCCTTCCTTCTGCTTGGCGTTGAGCGCGTTGACCCGGCCCTCCATGTAGCGGTCAAACGGCGTCTGGTCGGAGATCAGGGTCCGCTCGTAGGCGTCGAGCGCCAGGCCGAAGAACAGCGCGAAGTTCAGCTCGTCCTGAGTGTAGCCGGCGGCGTCGTCGGGCAGCAGGGCACCCGATTCGGAGAACTGGTACCTGCCGCTGCCGGACCAGAGCCTGTCCTGGAACGCCCGCTGCACGAGCATCCGGTAGCTCTGCTTCAGACCCTTGCCGTTGGCGCGGATCTGGTTGCCGAC
>NZ_WUJP01000849.1 GCF_009806515.1 Geminicoccus flavidas
GCCCCACCGCCTGCGAGGCCAGGCTCATGTTCCTGAGCTCCAGCGCCTGCGGCATCGGCCGGCCCAGCTCGTCCAGCACCAAGATCCGGGCCTTGGGGTCGGCCTGGATCTGGCGGCGGCCGAGCACGCCCACGCCGTTGAACACGTTGTTGGCGCGGCCGTCCCAGAAGTTGCGGTAGTTGTAGGCCGCGTTGATCACGGTCGGCGTGTTGCGCGGCGCCACCTTGCGCACCGCGCGCGCCACCCCGTTGATCATGGTGTGGAAGATGTCGTCCGATCCCTTGGTGCAGAAGTCGCGGGTGCGGGTGCGGAACTTCAGCTGGCGCGGCACGCTCACCGGCGTGCCCTCAAACGAGCCCTGCGAGCCGACCACGTCGTTGGTCTCGTAGATGATCTGCGAATTGCGGTCGCGGATGTTGCCGAGCTGGTGCAGCGGGAAGTCCGACGCCTCCAGCTGGATGTTCGGCTGGGCCTTCTTGCCGGTGCCGCCCAGAAGGCCGCCGCGGGTGAGGCCGGCGCCGGCCCCGAGCCCGCCGAACTTGTCGTCGGCGTAGGGCTGGCCCAGCAGGCCCGGATCGAGCTGGTTGACCGTGCGCGGGTCGGCGCCGGCATGAAAGTGGCAGGACGCGCAGGCCTGGCCATCAGCACCCACCGCGGCGTCCCAGTAGAGCGCCTTGCCCAGTGCCACCAGCCAGTTCTTGTTCTTGACCAGCGCGTTGTACTGGGCTGCGGGCGGCGAGGGCGGCTTGATCCCGCGCAGCGAGCCTAGCGGCGCCTCGACGTCCCCCTCGACCTCGTCCTCGATCTCTGTCTCGTCCTCGACCTCGACCTCCTGGGCCGGCAGGGTGCCAGGCAGGAGGGCGAGCGTCATGGCCGCGAGCAGGCTGGCTGCCCGGATGCGTAAAAATGTCTTGGTCACCGTCTATACCCTGCTTGCATGAGCAGGGGCGCTGCCATCCCCCAGCTGGCAGCGCCCTGCAGCTTCTGGGATCAGCGGCCTTCCAGATCCGCCGTGGCGGTGGCCTGGTTGAGCGCACCTGCCGACGTCTCGAGGATCACGGCCCGCACCCGGCTCGGGCAGACGCCGGTCGGGATGTTCAGGTTGCGGAAGTCGGCGCGGTAGAGGCCCTGCGGCGGGTTGACGGTGTTGTCCGGCACCGCTTGGACGATGCCGACACTGGTGAACTGATTCGGCCTGTCGGGATTGAGCGGGAGGCGAATCTGCACCGAAGCATTGGCGGGGTTGACGGTGCCGCCCCGAACCTCAAGCTCGTCGCGTCCTCCGCCGCGCACCCGGCAGGAAGCGCGCAGGATGCTGACCTGCGTCGTGTCGGGATTGACCAGTTCGGCGCTGTCTGCCTCGAGCGCGTGGTAATAGAGAACGCCGTCGTCGCCGTAGTACCCCTCGGCAGAAGCCAACGTGCCATTCACGATCGAGTTCGGCCTGATGCGCAGACCGAAGCCGTTGATGGGCGGGGCTGCAGGAATCCGGGTATCGGCGGAACGGACAATCGGCATGCCGTTGATCGACATCCGGCGCACATTGGCGCCCGACACTTCCACACGCCCGGTAGCTTCACCAACGATCACGTTCTCGAACATATCGCTGAACACGTCGTTGGCATAGATGACGCCGTTGATGCTCTCGCCCACGACAATGGCAGTGCCGCCGATGAAGCCTGGCTTGTTGCCACGGCCAGGCAGAGGCCACGACGAGCCATCTTCCTTGTAGCCGGCCAGCCCTCGAAGGAGGCTGATAGCTGCTGCGTTTACGCCGCTCGCACCAGGCGTGTGCACCAGGGCGCTCTCGAGCACCCTGATGGTGGCGCCCATGACCTTCATCTCGCCAATGATCGACCTGCCCGTGGAGGGATCGGTGTAAGGCGACTGGGCCGGGACCGTGATCTGGCTGATCGGGCCTTCGATCTCGACGCCCGGCAGTGCCACCTGTGCATTTGCCGGGCTGGCAAAGGCAACGAGCGCTAGGGCCGCCGCACCAAACATGAGATTGCGTAGCATGAAGTCGCCTCCTTTAGGCGTGAGTATTCCTTCGCCCGGCACTTGGGTGCCGGGCCATTCTTGGTGCTCTCGAGTTAAAATTTCCTGGCGGAGCTGCCTGCTCAGTCGACGATGTTCCAGGTCGCCATCATGGCGTGGTCCTCGTGCATGGTGTTGTGGCAGTGCATGACGTAGCGACCGCGCTCCTGCTTGGACGCGTAGCTGTAGTCCGGATCCGGGAAGTCGCGAAAACGGAGGAAGATCTCCATCTCGTCGATCCGCTCGTTGCCGCCGAACCGGTAGATATCGGTCCGGTAGCGGTCGGCCTCGGCCACTGCCCGCCGGTTGATCGAGGTGATGATGCCCTCCTCGAAATGGATGTGCATGGGATGGTCCCAGCCGCCCGAGGTGCTGCGGATTTTCCAGATCTCGGCCGAGTTGCGCCGCACCTGGTTGGGCGGGTTCATCAGGAACTCCGGGCTGTGGTCGATGTCCGGGTCCCAGAACTTGCCGTTGATGTGCCACATGCCGTTCAGCCGGCCGAGCTCCCACTCCCGGACCTTGACCACCTCGTTCAGGTTGACCGAGGGCAGAGGGCGGAAGGCGTTCGGGACAACGCTCTCGTCCGCGTTCGCGGGCGGGCCGCCCACCCGGAACTCCAGGATCTGGTTGGCCGGCGAATCCGGGTTGGTGGTCTT
This sequence comes from Geminicoccus flavidas, assembly GCF_009806515.1. Classification (GTDB taxonomy): domain Bacteria; phylum Pseudomonadota; class Alphaproteobacteria; order Geminicoccales; family Geminicoccaceae; genus Geminicoccus; species Geminicoccus flavidus. The sequence goes on from NZ_WUJP01000849.1 coordinate 2,697, forward strand.
GCCCCGGTCGATGCCGCGGCCGTCGTTCATCATCACCAGGTTGTTGCACAAGTAGAGCTTGTCGCCCTTCTTGAACTGCCTGAAGTCGATGACGATGTCGGAGCGCTCAGCCACCCAGAGCTGGATGCTGGTGATGTTCTTGCGCGATTTCGGTAGCAGGTTGCCGCTCTGGCTGATCTGGTGGAAGGGCTGGTTGACCCCGTCCTTGCGTAGCAGGAGATTGTAGAAGCGCGACGGGCCGCCATTCAGGACCCGGAACCGGTACTTGCGGCGCTCTACCTCCATGTAGGGCTGGATCTTGCCGTTCACGGTCAGCTTGTCGCCGAGCCAGCCGTCGATCGAGAACTGGTTGAACTCGAGCTCGCCGTCCGGGTCGAACTTCTTGTCGGCCAGGATCAGCGGCACGTCGTACTTGCCGCTCGGCAGCCGCCAGCCGGTGGTCTCGTCGCCGGTGTCGTTCTCGTCGAACGCGCGGACCATCGCCACCATACCCTTGTACACGTTGGCAGCGGTGAACTCTGGCCGGTGGTCGTGGATGAACATGGTGGTCAGGGTTTCGCGCAGGTCGCCGCCCGAGACCGGGTCGATCCACTTGGCCGGGATGCCCTTCTGCTTGTCGAAGCCGGCCCGCGCCATGCTGTAGTGGAAGTTGCGGATGTTCGGCTTGCCGCCGGGATTGTCTTT
>NZ_WUJP01000851.1 GCF_009806515.1 Geminicoccus flavidas
TGTCCCACCAGACGCTCAGGACATGGCAACGAACCAGGCACTCGCCGGTTCTGCGCAAGTAGTGATAGGACCGCAAGCATAACAAAGGCCGGAACAGCCGCCCAGTTGCCGGCGATGAGCAAACGCCGCGGGTGACGTTGCCGGTCACCTGCACCTCGCAACTTTTCATGCATTGCGAGGTAGCGGGTACTGGTCAAGCCATCAGTCGTGCCGCGATCACGCCGACGGCACGGTCACTGATCCGCTTCAGGTCGGCGGCGGATGTGCCCCGCTCGCGCAGGCCCCGCTCGCACACGTTGCGCACGGCGGTACAGGTGACCAGCCCGTGCCATTCTTCCTTGTCCTGCGCGGCCCGAATGGCAGCTTCGCACAGCCGGGTGATGGCCACGTTGACCGGCATGAACGGCCCGACTGCATTGGTGAGTTCTTGCTCAAGCGCATGAATGTCTGCTTGAGGTTTCCTGTCCATCCTGAACTCCATTGTCTTCGGGGGGGACAGCCGACGTAGAGGCTGGACTCGTCAACAGCAGTTCGTGCTCGCGGTTGCATCAGAGCGACATAAACTTTTCTACTATCGACATAGTACTGGGGCAGAGCTGGCCATTGCGTGTAGGCATGCCGGGTTCGGCCATCGCAGCGTGGCTTCTTCGAGATGGGCGCACTTAGCCGCCAGCCTTCCCATCTCATCGGGCTAGCTGGCGTGGGCGCAGCCACACCGAGGCAGGCCGACCGGCGGCTGTTCGCCCGTCAGGCCGGTTGCCCAATGTGGTCCCTTATGCCGTCATCGGACGCTGCCTCCAGCTGTCTCAGCTGCAGCATCGGGGGAAGATCGTCTGTCCGTTTTGGTACCGATGGCCCCGGAACATTTGGTCAACTTGCTGCAGTTGACGCGAACAGCCGCTGGCATGGCCACACACATGGCAGCATTCAGGCTGGGGCTCGTGTTGATGTCGATGATGGCGGGAGCGATATGCTGTAAGACTAGAACCAGGCTCCCGTTCTTGCCCACGCGCAAGCGACCTCATGGGACTGATCGACATGCGGCTTCGGACCCTGCACGTGGTGGCGAAGACCTAGGCGGGCTGCTCCAGGAGCAGGAGCGTGATCTCTTGGAGCCGGATCACCCTCCATGCCCCGGCGCAGCCTGCGGCCGCAACCGGTTCAGCGTTTCGGCGTGCTGGCCCCCCCCGATCGATCTGGCCTGCATCCCGAACTGCTGGAAGAAGTTGCGGGAAATCTTCCAGGCATAAAGGGCGGGCCCAGTCGCAAGGAGCATGGGTGCCGCGAAGATGGCCGGCAGGTCACCGGCAGGAATGCCCGGGCGGCTCGGCTCCATCCAGCCGCCGCTCACGCCCCCGTTGCCGGCTTCCGGCTGGAAGAGCGCCCCGTCGGTGGGTGCAGCCGGTGCAGCCTGGAACAGGCTCTGCTGCGCGATCCCGGCGGCAATCGCCTCGGTCAGCTCCGGGTCTGCCGCGTGCTGCTCGGCCAGGACCCATCCGGTAGCACCAGCGAAGGCCTCACGCTGCGGGGTCTGCACCAGCGCCACGACCACGCCGGCGACCTGCTCGGTGGGATGAACCGGATCCAGAGGCTTGATCTTCCGGCCGCTATAGTTGGCTCCCCGCTGCCAGAGCGGCGTGTCGATGGAGGCCGGGCAGACCGTGCAGACATGGATGTTCGGCAGGTGGGCGACCTCCTGCCGAAGGGCATGGGAGAATCCCCTGATCGCGAACTTGCTGGCGACATAGGGGCTATGGAAGGGGGTGGGGCAGATTCCGACGATCGAGGCGCTGTTGATGAGGATGCCGGATTCCTGCGTGCGAAACTGCGCCAGTGCCGCCCGGGACCCATAGACGGTTCCCATAAAGTTGACCTGGATCACGCGCTCGAAGGTAGCCGGCGGGATGTCCGTGAAGGTGCCGAACGCGTCCATGCCGGCATTGTTGAACCAGACGTCGATCCGTCCGAATGCTTCGACGGCGCGCCGGGCCAGAGCCTGGACCTGCGCCTCCTCGGCGACATCGACAGGCAGGACGGTGGTTTGGGCACCCCTGGCGCGGCAGGCGGCCGCCGCGTCCTCCAGTTCCCTCTCGCGGCGGGCGCCCAGGACGAGACGCGCGCCCGATGCTGCGAACGCCAGGGCGGTGGCCTTGCCGAGGCCGCTGGAGGCTCCGGTGATGACGATGACTTTGTCTTGGATCTGTTGGCTCATGAGGCGCTCCGGGCGCAAGGGTAGGGTTGGTCATAAGGCGGTGTCTGGAGGCGCGCAGGTCGCCAGGGTGCCGAGTGCCTCGGTCGCGGCACGCTCCCCTGCCTCCCAGCGGCGCCGATCGAAGACGCTGCGCAGGGCTCGCGCGGCGGGCAGATCTGTACTAGCCCTCAGCCTCGCCCAGAGTTCCAAAGGACTGCCCTGGACTGGCTCAAGGCGCCTCCCGCATGCAGCCAAACCATACAAACCCCGATAAGCGAATCGATAAACGAGAGATTATTTGCGGAGCTGAACATCAGATTATTCGAATTGTATACTGCGCTCTCGCAGAGAGCCCATGATTTATCATATGAAATCATGAACTTCATGTCTAATTATTATCAACAACATTGATTATGATACGAACCAGAAACTGGGAGATAGAAACAAAGTGTAAAATATGTACATAATAAAAATGGTCTTAGAGGCGCTTTTTTAAACGAACGATTGGAACTCACTCAGCAGTGCCCGAGTTCGTTTATACCCGGCGGCTTCAATTGCTGATTTCCTGTTGCTTGGACCCTCATGCGGACGAGTCTCGTCCGAGACACGGCGTCGTTGTCCTGCCCGGCGAAGAGAAGTGCCTAATCGGGGAAACTACGAGCATGATCCACGAACCAGTGGGTGCTTTGATCATGGAGACGCCAGTGATCAAGCTCGACGGGCCCCCAGCACTCGGCTGCCAGGCGCATGGCCCGCAGGCGACCCCAGGCGCCAGCGCCCCGGAACAGCTTGGCGGACCGTTGTCGGTCCTGGAGCGTGGGATCTATCGCGGGCCCCACCTCTACAGCCACACGGCCATGATCCGCATCCAGCTCGATCTGGGCGCGCTGGAGGCCTGCCCCAGCGACAGGCTGCCCGGTTTTGCCGACCGCCTGCTCGGCCTTCTGCCTGGCCTGCGGCAGCACGGCTGCTGCTATCGCGAGCCAGGCGGCTTCGTGCGACGCTTGCAGGACGGGACTTGGCTGGGACACGTTGCCGAGCATGTCGGCCTCGAGCTCCAGTCGCTGACGGGGACGGCCGTCACCCGCGGCAAGACCCGGTCCGTGAAGGGGCGCCCGGGCGTCTACAACGTCATGTACGCCTATAAGGAAGAGGCCGTCGGGCTCCTGGCGGGACGCCTGGCGCTGCAACTCGTGGATGCGCTGCTCCCGTGTGGACTCCGGGGCATCCGCGGCCTCGACCGCATCTATCAGGACGATGACGAGCCGGCACTGGAACAGGCATTCGATTTCGGCGCGGCTTTGGAGGTCCTGCGGCGGCTGCACCGGCGGACGGCACTCGGCCCCACCACCCGCTCCCTCGTTCAGGAGGCGGAACGGCAGGGCATCCCGGTGCTGCGCCTCGATGACCAGAGCCTCGTGCAACTGGGCACGGGCCGTTACCAGAAGCGCATCCGTGCCAGCATCACGAGCACGACCTCGCAGATCGCGACGAACGCGGCAGGAGACAAGAACCTCACCAAGATCTTGCTGAACGCGGCCGGGCTGCCGGTTCCCAAAGGTGCGGTCGTGCGCAGCGCCGATGCGGCTGTGCGTGCGGCGGAGCGCATCGGCTATCCGGTGGTGACCAAGCCGCTGGACGGCAATCACGGTCGCGGCGTCTCGATCGGGCTCATGACCGCCGAGAAGGTGCGTTGCGGCTTCGAGGAGGCCATCCGGCACAATCGCCGCGTGATCGTCGAGCAGCACTACCAAGGGCACGACCACCGGATCCTGGTGGTCGGCGGCGAGGTGGTGGCCGTCACCGAACGCGTGCCGGCGCGCGTGGTCGGTGACGGGGTGAGCAGCATCGTCCTGCTGATCGAGGCGGTGAACGGGGACCCGCGCCGGGGCGATGGCCACGAGAACGTCATGACCCGGATCAAGGTCGACGATCATGTCTTGAGGCTCCTGGCCAAGTCGGGGCTCACCCTGGCGAGCGTCCCGGATGCAGGTGAGGTCGTCACCTTGCGCGATACCGCCAATCTCTCGACCGGCGGCACGGCGATCGACCGCACCGACGACATCCATCCGGAGAACGCCACTATCGCCCGGCGTGCGGCGCAGGCGGTCGGCTTGGACGTCGCCGGCATCGACTTCATCGCCCCCGACATCAGCCGCTCGGTCCATGAGACGGGCGGCGGCATCGTTGAGGTGAACGCGGCGCCGGGCTTCCGCATGCATCTCCAGCCCTCGGAGGGACGGCCGCGCAACGTCGCGCGGCCGGTGATCGAGATGCTGTTCCCGCGGGGTGTTCCGACCCGCATCCCGGTCATCGCCGTGACCGGCACGAACGGCAAATCCACCACGGTGCGGATGATCGGGCGCGTGCTGCGCGCTCGAGGCCTCAATGTCGGGCTCACCACCACGTCGGGCATCTATGTCAACGAGGAGCGGGTCGTGAAGGCGGACGCCTCCGGCCCGTGGAGTGCCCGGCTGGTACTGCGTGACCCCGCCGTGGATGTGGCGGTGCTTGAGACAGCCCGCGGCGGCATCCTACGCGAGGGCCTGGGCTTTCCGGCCTGCGATATCGGCGTCGTCACCAATGTGCAGCCTGACCATCTCGGCCTGAAGGGAGTCGAGACGCTGGAAGACCTGGCCGCAGTGAAGTCGGTCGTGGTGGAGGCTGTCCGCCGGGATGGCACCAGCATCCTCAATGCCGACGATGCCATGTCCTCCCGCATGGACCGATGGGCGGGGGGGACGGCTCTGCTACTTCTCGCTGCGCGGCGGCACCGACATGCCGGACTTCCTGCGCAGCCACATCGAGAGCGGCGGGCTCGCCCTGGTGCGCGAGGCGAACGCGCATGGCGGCGAGATCGTCATTCACGACAAGGGCGATGCGATCCACCTCATGCATGTGGCGGAGATTCCGGCGACCCTGGAGGGCCTGGCGGAGTTCAACGTCCAGAACGCGCTCGCGGCCGCCGCGGTCTGCTACGCGCACGGGCTGCCGCCGGCCACGATCCGGACGGGGCTGGCCAGCTTCACGACCTCCTTCGAGCACAGCCCCGGCCGCCTCAACGTCTTCGATGGGCACGGCTTCCGCGTGATCCTCGACTATGCGCACAACCCGGCTGGCCTGATGGCCCTGGGCGATCTCATCCTGAAGATGCACCCGCGGCACCGGCGCACGATCGGCATGGTGAACATCCCAGGCGATCGCCGCGACGAGGACATTCGCGAGATGGGTGCACTGGCAGCCCGCTATTTCGACGAGATCATCTTCCGGGAGGACCCTGCGCGTCGCGGCCGCCGGCCGGGCGAGATCGTCTCGCTCCTCACCGAGGGCGCCTGCGCGGTCGGATTCCCGCAGGAGCAGATCCGCCGCATCCTCGACGAGGACGAGGCGGCCAATGCCTGCCTGGGCGCGGCCCAGCCCGGCGACCTCGTGGTGCTCACCCCGACCGAGGTCGAGGTCATGTGGCGGCAGGTGCTCGATTATCGCGCACCGGCGCATGCCTCCTGGTTCCCGGTGAAGGCCGACCAGCCAGACTTGGAGGCCGAGTCGTGGCGGAGGATCGCATGAGCCGGGACGGCGGGGCCCGCCCGGGCTGGGCGATCATCGTCCATGGCGGAGCAAAGGAGATCGAGCCGGATAAGGAGGAGGCGAACCGGCAGGGCTGTCTTGCTGCCCTGGCTGCAGGGCAGACGGTGCTGGAGCAGGGTGGTGGCGCCCACGAGGCGGTCGAGGCTGCCACCCGCGTGCTCGAGGACGATCCTACCTTCAACGCCGGCTTCGGCTCCGACCTCAACACGGATGGCGTGGTGGAAATGTGTGCCGGGCTGATGGACGGCTCCACCTATGACATCGGCAGCGTCGCTGCGATCAAGGGGGTCCGCAATCCGATCTCCGTGGCGCAGGCCATGCTGCGCGAGCAGCCCATCCTGCTGACCGCCGAAGGAGCGCGTCGCTTTGCTGGCGAGCATGGGGCCGAGCTCTGCGCACCCAACGCGTTGATCTCACCGGAGAAGCGGGCTTCCAGGATGAAGGAAGACCATGACACGGTCGGTTGTGTGGCCCTGGACCAGTCCGGCCGGATCGCTGCAGGCACGTCGACCGGAGGCCTGGAAGGCACGCACCCTGGGCGGGTCGGCGACTCGCCGCTGCCAGGCTGCGGCTATTATGCCGACAGCTCAATCGGAGGCATCGCCTTTTCCGGCGACGGCGAGAACATCGCCCGGGCCATGCTCGCCGCCCGCGTCATCCAGGCGCTCGAGGCAGGTCGCAGCCCGGAGGATGCCGTCCGGGCATCGCTCGACCACCTCCACAAGGTGGGCGGCGAGGCGGGTGGGATCGCCATGGGTTCTGAAGGGCGAATGGGCTTTGCCCACAACAGCCCGCATTTCGCGGTGGCCTGGATCAGCGACGGGATGAACGGGCCACGCGTCCAACTGCGCCAGGACGAGAACAGCTGATCATGTCCAATCGCACAAAGCATCATGCCAGCGGCCCGCTCGTCATCATCGGGGGTGGCGAGGACAAGGGGAGCGCATCATCCTCCGGGAGGTCGCCGGCCGGCTCGGCGGCGGCAAGCTCGTGCTGGCCACGGTCGCCTCGCACCAGCCGGAGGGCTATTTCGAGTCATATCAGGCGGCCTTCGCCGACCTTGGCGTGACCGATCTCGTCGAGCTCTACCTGCATGAGCGCGCGGAGACTGCCGACCCGGACAAGCTGGGCCTGTTCGACGAAGCGGCGGGCGTCTTCTTCTCGGGCGGCGACCAGCTGCGGATCGCCAGCCAGATCGGCGACACGCCGGTAGAGCAGCGGGTGCGGGAGCTCCATGAACGCGGCGGCGTGATCGCCGGTACCTCGGCGGGTGCCTCGGTCATGAGTGAGACCATGCTGGTGAAGGGGACGAGCAGCGAATCCCACCGTATCGGTGACCTGCACATGGCCCCGGGCCTGGGCCTGGTGCCCAACGCCATCATCGACCAGCATTTCGCCGAGCGCGGGCGCTTCGGGCGCCTGTTCGGCGCGGTGGCGCACAACCCCCGCGAGCTCGGTATCGGCATCGACGAGGACACCGCCATCGTGCTCGCGGCCCAACGCTTCCGGGTGATCGGAAGCGGCTGCGTCTATGTGATCGACGGCGCCGGGGTCACCCGCTCCAACATCGCGGAGGCCGAGGCAGACCGGGCCTTGTCCATGCATGACGTCCGTCTCCATGTGCTCAGCAGCGGCGATGAGTTCGATCTCTCCATCCGGCGGCCGGCAGACATGCCTGACCGACATCGATCGCACGCCCGGGAGGAGGCTACGGGCTGAACGCCTGTAGATCCCATGCCGGCTCGGTCTTGTCCTCGCCGTCCCGGCCCAGATAGGGGCGGCCTCTGCCCTGTTTCTCCTGGCCGACCTCGGTCATGCCGCCCCGGGCTGTTCCCGGCCGCCGACACTCTTGCGCAGCCTGCCCAGATCCTCGAGCCGCTCGGCCACCAGGTTGATGACCACGCCCTGGCGCTGCACCCGCCCCAGCACGCCCAGCATCCGGCTGCCAAGCACGATGCGCCGGTAGCGCGCGAACACGGACGGCCAGACCATCAGGTTGGCGAGCCCGCCGACCTCGGTTACATCAGTGACCGCACAAGAGGTGGTGAAGACCGTGCAGGGGGACCGTTGCCATCGACTGGCGGTTCGACGACGTCCGGCCGCGCCTGCAGGTCCTGGTGAAGCGGATCCTGCGCAGGTACGGATCTCCACTCGATCTGCAGGAGACGGGGACGGTGCCGGGGCACGGGGCGCTGCTGTCGCAGGCACCGGCGGCGTGAAGCCGTCGCCTGGCCGTGGGTGGCGACGCCAGGTCATGCTTATGGCGCCAACCTCTATCGGATCGATGCCATGGCCTCGATGAGCGCTGCCGTCGGCAGCCGGACGGAACGGCGGCCGGACCTTCCCGGACACGTCGT
>NZ_WUJP01000860.1 GCF_009806515.1 Geminicoccus flavidas
CGCATCAGCACGTCCGTGGGCGGCAGGGCATAGGTGGCAGCCCCGGTCGGACAGACCGATGCGCAACTGCCGCAGCCGGCACAGACATGGGGGTCGATCAGCACATGGTCGCCACCGGGCGAGATCGCCCCGGTCGGGCAGACCTCCAGGCAGCGGGTGCAGCCGGTGATGCGCGAACGGGAATGGGCGCAGAGGTCCGCCTGGAAATCGACATAGCGTGGCTTGTCGAACTCGCCGACCAGATGCGAGGCCTGGAACAGCGCCCGCTCGACGGCTGCGAGGTCGCGCGGGTCCGCGCGCACATAGCCGTAGCGGACCTCGTGGGCGGGAAAGAGCGGCGTGCCGCCGGATAGGTCCAGGATGATGTCGCAGCGCGAGGTGGCGCCGTTGCGCGGCATGCCGAACGCCAGCCTGGCGCGGGAGGAGGGCGCCGGGACGGCATAGTCGTCGATGCGCAGCTCAAAGGCGCCGAGGTGACCCTTCGCACCCACGATCGTCCCCTGCAGCACCGGGAACGCGCCGATGCGCAGCGGGCTGACCTCGCCAGGTCCGGTCAGGAGCACCGTCAGGTCGAGCTGGTCGGCCAGGCGGTGCGCCGCCTCGATCGCCAGCTCGTCTCGGCCATAGACCAGCGTCACCCCCTTGCTCTCGAACGGGACGAACGGGACGGGCGGTGCCGGTTCGGCGGCAGCGGCCAGCAGTGCCGCCATCTTCGGCCCGGCATCCCGGGCTTCGGCGGACCAGCCGGCATGTTCGCGGATATTGGCGAAGACCACCCGCTCCTCCGCCGCCAGCTCCGCCGCCACCTCGCCGAACAGGGGCGCCTCCTGGGTGCAGGAAACGGTGACCGGCCCACCGTCCGAGAGGACGGAGCGGAACCGGTCGAGCTCGCGGCGGCAGAGCTGATCGGCGCGCTGGATGCTGCCGCCGCAGCCGCGGGCGAGGGCGGCCTCGTCCAGCGTCACCGTTCCCTCACAGGAACATACGATCACAGTCCTATCGCCTTGCGGCATGCTCGCCCGTCTCCCGGCTGAAGGCGTCTTGGCAGTTCCCGTACCTGACCAATGGCAGCAAACTGGAATCGATCAAGACAGGACAGCTCGACCGGGGGAAGCCTCGTTGACCACCGCCACCGCACCGGCCGCCGCGACGGCGCTGCCCGACCTGCCGCCCGCCTATCGGCTGGTCGTGCGGAACGAACCGGGTGCGGCCTTTGCCCATGCCTGCCGGCTGGCGCCGGATGCCGGGGCGGGCACGCTGGTATGGGTGCCGCGGCCGGACGTCCTGGAACTCGCGGTGGTGCTGGAGCCGGACGAAGCGCTCCGGCGGGCCAGGCGGGCGTTCTTCGCCGGGATGGTCGCCACGGCCGATGCGATCGCCGCCGCTTGCGCGCCGGAGAAGCCGATCGGCTTCGACTGGCCGGACGGGATCCGGTTCGACGGCGCCAGGCTGGGCGGGGGCCGGCTGGGCTGGCCAGAGAAGTGTGGCGAGGCGGACGTGCCGGACTGGCTGGTCTTC
>NZ_WUJP01000861.1 GCF_009806515.1 Geminicoccus flavidas
TCGATCATGCTCATCGCGTCGAAGCACGGGACCGGCGAGCCGGGGCTGACCCCCGATTCCACCGCGCTCGACGAAGAGGGCTGCGCGGCGGGCGGCCTGGCGGACCTTGCCGGGCAGTTCGCCCGCTGCTTCATGCGCAGCTTCGACACCTGGTATCACGAAGGCTTCGATCCGATCGGCAATCGCTATCTGGCCAGGCTGAACCTGGCAGGAACCGCCCGTCTCGAGGAGAACGGAGACCTGATCCTGCGCCATGCCGCCAACGCTCCGCCCGAACAAATGGAACTGCTCAGGGCCCTGCGCGTTCCATCCTGGCTCGATGAAAAGACCGGACGCCCGCATCTGTAAGGACGAAGCCGCTGCGCATGTACGGGAGAGCCGGTTCGTGAGGGAGTTCTGGGTTTCCAGCGGCCACCATCTCACCGGGCGAACGGAACAGGGCGAGCTCGCCGTCACCGATGCGCTGCTCCAGGCCTATCTGGCCCGGCCCGAGCTGGTGCCGCCGGCAGAAGCCTGTTCGGCGGAGCGCCGGCTCCATGCCGCACTGCTGGCGGAGCCGCGGCGTCCGGTGGTGCCGGACGAGCTTCGGGCCCTGGCCGATCCGGATGGGCGGCAGAACTGGGAGGTCATGCTGGGCTTTCGGGACCGTCTGCTGGCGGCAGGCTCGGTCGAGGCGGCCTATCGCCAGCTCGTGCACCAGGGGGCCGGGCACCTGCCGGCCCTGTTCCTCGACCAACTCGTCCACCTGATCCTGCGCAACGCGCTGGACGGCTGCGACGATCCTTACGTCCTCCGGGCGGCCGAGCTGATGTTCCGCCCGCAGCGCGTGTCCTTCCACGATGGCACGCTGCTGCTGGCCGATGACGAGATCATCGAGGCGAGGGAGCAGGCGGTGGGCCGCTCGCCGCTGCTCGCCATGCTGGGGCGGGAGCCGGTGGCCGAGCTCGACGTCATGAACCGAGACAATGCCTGGACCTACTGGAGCCGCTCCGACGCCTTCACCATGGTGCTGAACCTGGGCTCCGACCCGGCCGGGCGAGAGGCCGTGGCGCGGGCGATCGAGGCCTGGGTCGGCCATCTGCTGCAGGTCGCGGTGCAGGTCGAGCCGGTGGCGGCGGTCCAGGACCGGGAATGGCGCTGGTTCGTCGGGCTGGACGCCGAGGGCACGCGGATCGGCAACGTGCTGTGGAGTGGCAGCACGCTGGGCGAGGATGAGCGGATGCGGGTCCTGGCCCTGTTCCGCCTGACCTTTCGCGATCCCGAGGACGCCGAGACGGCGGTGCGGGGCCACCCGGTCTACCTGATCCTCGCCATGACGCCGGACCGGCGGGTGCGGATGAAGCCGCAGAACTTGGTGGCGGGGCTCCCGATCCGCGGTAGGCGGCAGGCTTCGGCAGGAGAGAGACCATGAAGCCCGAGGACCATTTCGAGGTCGGCGTGATTGTCGCTAGGCGCAGGCTGAAGGGGCCGTGGCTGGACCATGCCTGGCTGCCGGCATCGGTGCTGCCGGGCGTTCCCGCGGCGGCACCGGGGACACGGCTGGGCGGCGACGCGCAGGAGGAGCTGTTCTACGCGGGCGGCTTCGAGGTGACGCTCCATCCCAGCGCCACTAGCCATTATCGCGACAACCTCACCTCCGGCCGGCCGTCCTTGTGGGTGGCGCTGCGGCGCACGGCCGGCGACGAGTATGCGGTGGCGGCGGTCACCGCGGATCCTTACGAGGGCGAGGCGCTGGTGGACGGGCTGGAGGCGGTCGTCGAGCCGGTGCCGATGCCGCCCGCCATCCAGGCGAAGGTGGCGGCCTTCTTCGAGGCGTTCCACCAGGAGCGGACCTTCGTCAAGCGCAAGCGCAGCCGGGCCGATCCTGAGGCGCTGGCGCGCGGCGCCATCGGGACGGGCGGCCAGAAGGAGCGCAGGTCGTGAGCGAC
>NZ_WUJP01000862.1 GCF_009806515.1 Geminicoccus flavidas
GATAGGGATTTCCTGTCGCGCTGGTCGCGCCGCAAGCTGGAGGCCCGCAGGGAACTCACGCGAGACAGCGAGGCGGCGGAAGCCCCGGCCGAGGCGGATGTTCCGGCCGAGCCGGATGCCGTACCGGCAACGGTCGAGGAGCCGGCCGCCCTGGCCCAGCCGGACCTGCAGGAGGAACTGCCCAGCCTGCCATCGGTCGAGGGACTGACCGCGCAATCCGACCTGACGCCGTTCATGCGCAAGGGCGTCCCGGCGGCGCTGCGCAACGCGGCGCTCAGGCGGATGTGGGTCCTGGACCCAGCCATCCGCGACTATGTCGGCGATGCGCGCGACTATGCCTATGACTGGTCCGTCCCGGGCAGCGTTCCAGGCTCGGGGCCGCTCGCCAGGACAGAAGAATTGATCACCGCCGCGCGCAGGATTGTGAGCCGGCTTCCCGCCACGCCGGAAGACGGCCCTGAACCCGGAGCAGGCGAGGCACCGGTCGCCGCGGATGACACTGCATCTGCACCCATCGCTGAGAGCGCTGCCGCGGACCCGCCGGCCGTTGCCGCCGCCCCGCAGGCACCGCCCGCCGCTGCGCTGGAGATGTCCGGACCCGAACCACACCTGGCGACGCCGACCAAGCCGGATCATGCAGCCGAACGGCCGATCCGGCGCCGCCGGCACGGCGGCGCCATGCCGGTCTGACCCGACGGCTGACCAATGCCGGGCCGCGGAATGTCCGCAATCAGTGCAGACTACGTCTAGACAGGCGGCTACCACCCGAGAATGTTAAGAAATTGGTGCTCAACCCTACCGGCAGATTGCAGACGTGGCATGATACGTCCCATGCACAGGCTGCCGGTCCCGAGCCTGGCACAGGGGCGGCTTCGAGGTGACGGCTGGGGCATCACGGAACGGGAGCAGCATGGGCGGCGGACCCACCATCGACGAGATCGATCTCCTTCGGGCCCATGAATACCACCTGCTGGCGCTGCTGCTCGGCCGAGCGCCGACCGCCGAGCTGCTGGCACGGCTCGCCGGGCTGGAGGGTGATGGAAGCCCGCTCGGGCAGGCCCATGCGGCACTGGCCGAGGCTGCGGCCACAGCGGACCCGGCGGCGCTGGAGCGTGCGTTCTTCGATCTGCTCATCGGCATCGGCCGCAGCGAGCTCATTCCTTTTGCCTCGTACTACCTGACCGGGTTCCTCCACGAGCGGCCGCTCGTAGGGATCCGGGAGGACATGGCCGCGCTCGGGATCGAGCGTGCGGCGCATGTGCATGAGCCCGAGGACCATCTGGCCATCCTGTGCGAGACTATGGCCGGCCTGGCCTCTGGCCGGTTCGACGCCGGGCGGGGGGGCGAACGGCAGTTCTTCCGCCGCCATCTCGAACCCTGGGCCGGGCGGTTCTTCGGGGACCTGGAGCAGGCGGCATCCGCGCCCTTCTACCGCAGCGTCGGCACGGTCGGGCGGCTGTTCATGGAGATCGAGGCCAGTGCGTTCGCGATGGATGTGGAAGCTGTATCGCCGGGAGCCGAGCGGCGTGCCGCCGGTTGATGAGTGATGGGCCGGCCGGAAAGCCAGGGGAGGAAGACATGAGCGAGCAGCAGGATGGCAGGTCCCTCGGGCGCCGCAGATTCTTCCGCGCGCTCGGCACCGGCTCGGTGGCAGCCGCGGCCGGTGCGGTCATGGGCGCAAAGGAAGCCCAGGCCTATGACCCGGGCCCGGAAGAGACCAAAGCACGGTACCGCGAGACCGACGATGTCCGGGCCTTCTACCGGACCAATGGCTACGAGACGCTGAGGAAGTAGGGCCATGCTGATCAAGCGCAGGAGCGGCGAGGCGGGCCGCGCCAGGATGCCGGTCGAGATGGTGGCCCAGGGGAGCGAGGGCACGGACCGCCGTGCCTTCCTGCGCCGCTCGGGGCTGGCGGTGGGCGGCCTGGCCGCCCTAGGCTCGCTTCAGCTCGGTTCCGTCCGGAAGGCGAAGGCCGCGGGCAGCGCCGTTTCCGGCCCACAGGTGCAGATCAGGAAGAACATCTGCACCCATTGCTCGGTCGGCTGCACCGTCACCGCCGAGGTGGTGAATGGCGTCTGGGTCGGCCAGGAGCCGTCCTGGGAAAGCCCGATCAATCGCGGGACACACTGTGCCAAGGGCGCTGCGATCCGCGAGATCGTGGGCGGCGAGCGGCGCCTGAAGTATCCGGTGAAGCTGGTGGGCGGCCAGTGGCAGCGGATCAGCTGGGAGCAGGCGATCGACGAGATCGGCGACAAGCTCCTGGACCTGCGCGAGAAGGCCGGTGCCGATTCCGTACTCTGGCTGGGCTCGGCGAAGTTCACCAACGAGGCCGCCTATCTCCTGCGCAAGTTCGGCGCCTTCTGGGGCACCAACTCGGTCGACCACCAGGCGCGCATCTGCCACTCCACCACGGTGGCCGGGGTTGCCAACACCTGGGGCTATGGCGCCCAGACCAATTCCTACAACGACATCCGCAACTCCAAGACCATGATCATCATGGGCGGGAATCCAGCGGAAGCGCATCCGATCTCCATGCAGCACGTCCTGGCGGGCAAGGAGATCAACCGGGCGAACCTGATCGTCATCGACCCGCGCTTCACCCGCACTGCCGCCCATGCCACCGAATATGTCCGGATCCGGTCGGGCACCGACATTGCGGTGGCCTGGGGCCTGCTCTGGCACATCTTCGAGAATGGCTGGGAGGACCAGGAGTTCATCAGCCAGCGCGTCTACGGAATGGATGACGTCCGCAAGGAGGTCGCCAAGTGGACGCCGGCAGAGGTCGAGCGGGTCAGCGGCGTGCCGCCGGAGACCATGCGGCGCGTCGCCGAGACCTTCGCCAAGCAGAAGCCTTCGACGGTCATCTGGTGCATGGGGGTGACGCAGCACTCGGTGGGCACCGCCAACGTACGCGCCCTGTGCAACCTGTGCCTGGCGACCGGCAATGTCGGCAAGCCCGGGACCGGCGCCAACATCTTCCGCGGCCACACCAACGTCCAGGGGGCCACCGATCTCGGCCTCGATTCCACCACCCTGCCGCTCTACTACGGCTTGGTCGAAGGGGCCTGGCGGCACTGGGCGCGGGTCTGGGAGGTCGAGTACGAGTGGCTGCAGTCGCGCTTCGATGAGGTGCCGGCCAAGGGCGGCCGCAAGGCTCGCAGCCGCAAGGACAACATGGAGACGCCGGGCCTGACCTCGACCAGGTGGTTCGACGCGGTCCTCCTGCCGGAAGAGCAGATCGACCAGCGCAGCCCGCTCAAGGCCATGTTCGTGATGGGCCATGGCGGCAACACCGTCACCCGCATGTCAGAGGCGGTGAAGGGCGTGGAGAGCCTGGACCTGCTGGTGGTTGTGGATCCCCACCCGACCTCGTTCGCCTCGATGTCGCAGCGCACCGACAACATGTATCTGCTGCCGGCCTGCACCTCGCTCGAGATGGACGGGTGCCGGACCGCGTCGAACCGTTCGCTCCAATGGGGCGAGCAGATCGTGCCGCCGATCTTCGAATCGAAGAACGACTACGAGATCCTCTACCGGCTCGCGGTCAAGCTTGGCTTCGCCGACCAGATGTTCAAGAACATCAAGGTCGAGAACGGCGTGCCGCTGGCGGAGGACATCCTGCGCGAGATCAACCGGGGCGGCTGGTCCACGGGCTATTGCGGGCAGTCCCCGGAACGTCTCAAGGCGCACATGCGGAACCAGGGCAAGTTCGACCTGGTCTCCCTGCGCGCACCGATGGACGATCCCGAGGTCGGCGGCGACTATTACGGCCTGCCCTGGCCGTGCTGGGGCAAGCCGGAGATCCGTCATCCCGGCTCCGCGGTCCTCTACAACACCAGCCTTCATGTGAAGGATGGCGGCGGCACCTTCCGCGCCCGCTTCGGCGTCGAGCGCAACGGCGAGACCCTCCTGAGCGAGGGGTCCTTCTCGGCGGGATCCGACCTCACCGACGGCTATCCCGAGATCACGATGGGGGTGCTCAGGAAGCTCGGCTGGGACCAGGACCTGACCGCGGAGGAGTTCGAGGTCATCCAGCGCATCGGCGGCAACGACATCGACACGGTGAGCTGGGCCACCGACCTGTCGGGCGGCATCCAGCGCGTCTGCCTGGACCATGGCGTGTCGCCCTACGGCAACGGCAAGGCGCGGTCCAACGCCTGGAACCTGCCCGACCCGGTGCCGGTCCATCGCGAGCCGGTCTATTCGCCACGCCCGGACCTGGTGGCCGACTATCCGACCCGCCCGGACGAGCGCCAGTTCCGCCTGCCCAATCTCGGCTTCTCGGTGCAGCAGGCGGCCGTCGAGGCCAATCTGGCACAGGAGTTCCCGATCATCCTGACCTCGGGCCGGCTGGTCGAGTACGAAGGCGGCGGCGAGGAGACCCGCTCCAACCGCTGGCTCGCCGAGCTGCAGCAGGACATGTACGTGGAGATCAATCCGGCCGATGCCGCCGACCGCGGCATCCAGAGCGGCAGCTTCGTCTGGGTATCGGGTGCGGAGAACCAGGCGCGGGTCAAGGTGAAGGCCCTGGTGACCGAGCGGGTCGGCAGGGGCGTGGCCTTCATGCCGTTCCATTTCGCCGGCTGGTACCAGGGCGAGGATCTCCGTCACCGCTATCCCGGCAACACCGACCCGGTCGTGCTGGGCGAGAGCGCCAACACAGTCACGACCTACGGCTACGACCCGGTGACTAACATGCACGAGGGCAAGGCCACGCTTTGCCAGATCCAGGCAGTCTGAAGCGGAAGGGAAGCACGCATGGCCCGCTTGAAATTCCTGTGCGACGCGAACCGCTGCATCGACTGCAACGCCTGCGTCACCGCCTGCAAGAACGAGCACGACGTGCCGTGGGGCATCAATCGCCGCCGGGTCGTCACCATCAACGACGGCAAGCCGGGCGAGCGCTCGGTGTCGATGGCGTGCATGCACTGCACCAACGCGCCCTGCGCGGCCGTGTGCCCGGTCGACTGCTTCCACGCGACCGATGACGGCCTAGTGCTCCACTCCAAGGAAATCTGCATCGGCTGCGGCTACTGCTTCTACGCCTGCCCGTTCGGCGCGCCGCAGTTTCCCCAGGCCACGAATTTCGGCTCGCGCGGCAAGATGGACAAATGCACCTACTGCGCCGGCGGGCCGGACGCGGACCTGTCCGAGGCGGAGTATGTCCGCTACGGCTCGAACCGGCTGGCGGAAGGCAAGCTGCCGCTATGCGCGGAGATGTGCTCGACCAAGGCGCTGCTCGCCGGTGACGGCGAGATCATCGCGCAGATCTACAAGGAGCGGGTGGTGACGCGCGGCTACGGGTCGGGCGCCTGGGGCTGGAAGACCGCCTATGGCGAAACCATCACCGTCACCTGACCAGAAAGTGCCACACACCCGGCCGACATCGCCCCAGGAGCCGTACAGGAGGATCCCGTGACTCATGGACTGAACTGGATCCGGGCGCTGGTCGTCATGATCGCCCTCGTCGTCGCTTGCGCCCCGGCCATGACCCGGCAGGCAGGGGCCCAGGAGGCCGGGGCCCAGGCGGTCAACCCGACCGCCATGTCCGTCCAGGCGGATGACCTGCTCCAGCAGGAAGGCAAGCTCCAGGGCTATCTCGCCCAGCCCGACCCGAAGCTCGCGATCCTGGAGCAGCCACAGGGCAGGCTGTGGCGGGCGTTTCATGAATCCTGGCTACCCTGGGGCAGCGGCATCCTGATCCTGGCGGTGGTCCTCCTGCTGGGCGGGGTCTACCTGCTCAAGGGGCCGATCCAGGCGGACGAGGTCTCCGGCATCAAGATCCTCCGCTTCAACGTGTTCGAGCGCTTCACCCACTGGCTGACCGCGATCAGCTTCATCATCCTGGCGCTGAGCGGCATCAACTACATCTTCGGCAAGCGCTATCTGCTGCCGCTGATCGGCCCCGAAGCGTTCGGGACCCTGTCCCAGTGGGGCAAATATGCGCACAACTATCTGGCCTGGCCGTTCATGCTGGGTGTCCTGTTCATGATCGTGGTCTGGGTGAAGGACAACGTCCCCCAGCGCGGGGTCGATTGGGCCTGGCTGAAGGCGGGCGGGGGCATGTTCAACAACACCCATCCCAGTGCCGGCCGCTTCAATGCCGGTCAGAAGCTGATCTTCTGGTGGGTGGCCCTGGCCGGCATCGTCATGTCGGTCACCGGCATCATGCTGCTCTTCCCGTTCGCGGCGTTCGGCGTCAACGGGATGCAGATCACCCAGGTCGTCCACTCGGTGGTGGGCTTCCTGTTCATCGCCGTGATCATCTTCCACATCTATATCGGCACGCTCGGCATGGAGGGTGCCTATGACGCGATGGGCAATGGCGAGGTCGACGTCGCCTGGGCCAGGGCCCATCACGACCTGTGGGTCGAGGATCAGTTGCGCAAATAGTCGATAGGGTGCCGGCCGGGCGTGCCGCTTGGCGCGTCCGCCGCTTCAGGATTCCGGTGCGGCCGGGACGGGAGCCAGGCCGGACCAGTCGGGGCCGACCAGATTGTGCCCGGGATGATCGACATAGGCGCCGTTGCTCGCGAACCGCTGATAGGCGGGCTCGTGGAACTGGCCGAGGATGCTCGAGGCCGCCACGGCCAGGAGAATGGCCACAACAGCGCTTGCCAGGAACACCTTCATCGAGAATCTCCGCGCTCGGGCAGGTGACGATCCAAGAGGGCGGCAGCCGGGTCGCCCCGCCCGCGGCCGGTGAACGATGCCAGTTTCGGCCCGGCCCCGATCCGATGCCAAGCCCCCAATGCCGAGCCTATGGCTGCTCGCCTCCCTCGAAGAATTTCGGGTCGAGCGCTGCCAGCGCCAGCAGGGGCGGCGGCATGGTGACCCCGGCCCGGCGCAGTTCCTGCGCCACTGCCCGGCACTGGCCGATGTCGTCTGTCTGCGCAGCCGCCTGGGCCTTCTCGACCTGGGCGGCGTCCGGATCGATGGTGGGCGGCGGGGCGGCCGAGCCCGCGGTCGGGCCAGGGATCTGCTTCGCTTCCGCCGACTTGGGCGCGCCTGCCTCCGGTGAAGCCGGCGCCGCCGGTTCCTGCCGCGATGCCTGTTCCTGCCCGGACGGCGGGGCGGCCGGCTCGTCCTCCGCCCCGACCTGAGGTCCGGGCGTGCCGGCCCCCGAAGGGGCAATCGGGGCGCTCATGCCGGATGCCTCCTGCGAGGCGTCGTTGCCGCCTTCCGGCTGCGGCGTCGGCTCTTCCTGGGACGGCGCCTCGACCGCCGTGGCCGCCTGTGGCGGGGAATCCTCTTCGGCGGCCCGCTCCTTGGCCGGGCGCTCCACGAAGGCCAGCAGTTCCTGGCAGAGATCCGCCGGCCCGCGACGCGCGGCAGTCTCGGCCTGACCTCCCGCAGCCTCTGCCGGAGCCGGGGACGGCTGCTCCGGCTGTGCGCCGGCGGCCGCCGGAATGATCACCGAGAGGCCGGCGACCGCAACCATCAGGGGGCCTCGCATGGTCAATCCTCTCCTCGCGGGCAGCTTCACGAACCTGCGTCTCGTTCACGGGTCCGGGCGACTCTAAGCGAGAACTTCCCCGGGCGCCGCATGTTCCATCCATGCCACCGGGGCGGTGC
Source organism: Geminicoccus flavidas (assembly GCF_009806515.1). Classification (GTDB taxonomy): domain Bacteria; phylum Pseudomonadota; class Alphaproteobacteria; order Geminicoccales; family Geminicoccaceae; genus Geminicoccus; species Geminicoccus flavidus. Next base: position 7,577 of record NZ_WUJP01000862.1, read on the forward strand.
GCCACGGGGGCATCATCCCGGGGAACCCGCGATCGCGGCGGATGGCCTGCCTAGGGCACCGGGCACGGGCTCGCCTGCCAGATCTCGGACGCATACTCGACGATCGTGCGGTCGCTGGAGAACCTGCCGGAATGGGCGATGTTGGCGACCGCCATCCGCATCCAGCGGTCCCGGTCGGCATGGGCCTCGAGCAGCCGCCGGTCCGCTTGGAGATAGGCGGAAAGGTCGGCCAGGTGCATGTAGCGGTCACCAGCCTCCAGCAGGGCACGGCGCAGCGGCAGGAACGCGCCCGGCTCGTAGCGGCTGAAATGGTCCGAGAAGATCAGGTTCAGTGCGGCACGGGTCTCGGGCTCGTGCTTGTAGTGCCACCACGGGCTGTACCAGGGCCGGCTGTTGGTCACCTGCTGCGCGGTCAGGCCGAACAGGAAGAAGTTTTCCTCCCCGGCCGCCTGCGCCATCTCGATGGTGGCGCCGTCCCGCGTGCCGATCGTGAGCGCGCCGTTCATCATGAACTTCATGTTGCTGGTGCCGCTCGCCTCGTAGCCGGCGGTCGAGATCTGGTTGGACACGTCGCTGGCCGGGATCAGCCGCTCGGCGAGCGACACGTTGTACTCGGGCAGGAACACGACCTTGAGGCGGCCCCGCACGGCCGGGTCGCCATCGATGGTGCCAGCCAGATTGTTGAGGAACTTGATGACCAGCTTGGCGAGTTCATAGGCCGGGGCCGCCTTGCCGGCGAAGAAGAAGGTGCGCGGCGCCATCTCCAAGGCCGGGTCCTGGCGGAGCCGGTTGTAGAGGACCACGACCCGCAACCCGTTCAGGAACTGCCGCTTGTACTCGTGAATGCGCTTGACCTGGCTGTCGAAGATCGAGTCCGGGTCCACCACGACGCCTGAGTTCGTCTTCAGCCAGTCGGCGAAGCTGGACTTGGCCCGGCGCCTGGCGTCGTGCACGGCGTCGCGGAAGCCGGTGTCCTCCGTAAGTGGCGCCAGCCTTTCCAGCTCGGCGAGGTCGGTGATCCAGCGATCGCCGATGGCAGCGGTGATGCTGCCCGCGAGGGCCGGGTTGGCCAGGAGCAGCCAGCGCCTTGGCGTCACCCCGTTGGTCTTGTTGCCGAAGCGCTCGGGATAGAGCTCCGCCAGGTCCCGGACCGTGACCTTGCGCAGGAGTTCGGAATGGATCGCCGCGACGCCATTGGTGCTGTGCGAGCCGACGATCGCCAGATGCGCCATACGGATCCGGCGGTCGCCGTCGTTCTCGACCAGGCTGGAGCGCGCGATCCGTCCCTCATCGCCGGGGAAGCGGGCGCGCACTTCGGCTGCCAGCCGGCGGTCGATCTCCAGGATAATCTCGAGCTGGCGGGGCAGGAGCCGCTCGAACCAGCGCAGCGGCCATTTCTCCAGGGCCTCGGGCAGGAGGGTGTGGTTTGTATAGGCCAGCGTGCGCCGGGTCAGGTCCCAGGCCTCCTCCCAGCCCAAGCCCGCCTCGTCCAGCAGGATCCGCATCAGTTCCGGCACGGCCATGGCCGGATGGGTGTCGTTGAGCTGGATCGCCACCTGGTCCGGCAGGCTGCCCCAGTCGTCATGGCCGCGGCGGAAGCGGCGCACCAGGTCCGCCAGTGAGCAGGCGACCAGGAAATATTCCTGCACGAAGCGCAGGCCCTGGCCCATGCTGGTGGAATCGTCGGGATAGAGCACCCGGGTCAGGGATTCCGCCGACAGCTGCCCCGCCAAAGCACTCACGAACTCCCCCGCACTGAAGGCAGCGAAGTCGAAGGCACCGGGCGCCGCAGCGCTCCACAGGCGCAGCGTGTTGATGTTCTTCCCGCCATAGCCGACCACGGGGCGGTCATAGGGGATGCCCTGCAGGGCCGAGGGGCGGCCCATGACCACGCCGAGCGTGCCGCCGCGCACCTCGAACGAGCAGCCGAGCCGCA
>NZ_WUJP01000863.1 GCF_009806515.1 Geminicoccus flavidas
CCTCCACCGCCTCGTGCGGCCGGGCGACCTCCCAGGGGTCGGGCCGGCGCAGCCAGTTGTCGGGCTGCGCCCGCTGCCAGCCATCCTCGATGACCTGCCGGAAGATGCCGTATTCGTAGCGAAGCCCGTAGCCCATGGCCGGGAGCTGCAGCGTCGCCATCGAATCCAGGAAGCAGGCGGCCAGCCGGCCGAGGCCGCCATTGCCGAGCCCGGCATCCGGCTCCTCCTCGACAAGGGCCTGCCACTCGGCCCCATGGTCCCGGATGGCCTCCTTCACGATCGGGTCGAGGCGCAGGTTCAGGATATTGTCGGCCAGCGAGCGCCCGAGCAGGAACTCCATGGAGAGGTAGTAGACCCGCTTGGCCTTCCTGCGATCATAGGTGCGCTCCGTGCGCAGCCAGCGCTGCGAGAGGATATCGCGGACCGAGCGGGCGACGGCCTCATAGCGCTCGCGCGGCCCCACCGCCGAGCTGGCGACCACGTTGTCGAACATGAGGTGGCGCTCGTAGAGCGCCTCGCCGGTACCGGCGAAGCGGATGGGCCCGCACTCGTACTGCTCGAGGATCTCGGCGAGGAGAGGGGAATCCTGCCCGTCTCTCCCGGACCCGGTCCTGGCGCTGCCCATCCTGTTTCTTCTCCCCGATCGAACCGGCCGCGTCGGTTCAGCCTCTCTGTTCAGACATTGTCCGCCTCGGTCGAGCTGGCCGCCGGCGCAGCCCCGGCCTGCCCCCAGGTCCAGCCGGCGACCTCGGGCATGTCGTCGCCATGCCTGGCGATGTACTCCTTGTGCTCGATCAGCTTGTCGCGGATCGCCTGCTTGGCATAGGCGGCTCTCGCCCCCAGCTTCGGCACCCGGTCGATCACGTCGCCCACCAGGTGGAAGCGGTCGATGTCGTTCATCACGCACATGTCGAACGGCGTGCTGGTGGTGCCTTCCTCCTTGTAGCCGCGCACATGGAGGTTGCCGTGGCCGGTCCGCCGGTAGGTCAGGCGGTGGATCAGCCAGGGATAGCCGTGGAAGGCGAAGATGATTGGCTTGTCGGTGGTGAACAGCGCGTCGAAGTCCTTGTCCGGCAGCCCGTGCGGGTGCTCGCTGTCCGGCTGCAGCTTCATCAGGTTCACCACGTTGATGACCCGGACCTTGAGCTCGGGCGCATAGCGACGCAGCAGGTCGACCGCCGCCAGCGTCTCCAGGGTCGGCACGTCGCCGCAGCAGGCCATCACCACGTCCGGCTCGCCGCCCCGGTCGTTGCTGGCCCATTCCCAGATGCCGAGCCCGGCCGTGCAGTGGCGGACCGCCTCGTCCATGGTCAGCCATTGCGGGGCTAGCTGCTTGCCGGCCACCACGACGTTCACATAGTTGCGGCTGCGCAGGCAGTGGTCGGTGACCGAGAGCAGGCAGTTGGCGTCGGGGGG
>NZ_WUJP01000864.1 GCF_009806515.1 Geminicoccus flavidas
CAGGTAGACCCGGACCACCTCGGCCTTCTTGTTGACGACATGGTCGATGAAGCCCGGGTCCTGGTGACTGAAGCCGTTATGGTCCTGGCGCCAGACATGGCTGGACAGGAGATAGTTCAACGACGCGATCGGCCGCCGCCAGCGGATGTCGTTGCACACCTTCAGCCACTTGGCGTGCTGGTTGAACATCGAATCGACGATGTGGATGAACGCCTCGTAGCAGGAAAAGAAGCCGTGCCGGCCGGTGAGCAGATAACCCTCCAGCCATCCCTGGCACTGGTGCTCGCTCAGCATCTCCATCACCCGGCCATCGGGCGCCAGATGCTCGTCATAATCGTGGCGCTCGACGACCCAGGTCCGATCGGTGGCCTCGAGTACGTCCTGCCAGCGATTGGAGTTGTTCTCGTCCGGGCTGAACAGGCGGAAGTTGCGAGCATCCAGGTTCAGCTTCATCACGTCGCGCAGGAACCGGCCCATGACCCGGGTGGACTCCGCCACCGCCGCACCCGGCGCCGGCATCTCGACCGCATAGTCGCGAAAGTCGGGCAGACGCAGGTCGCGCAGCAGCACGCCGCCATTGGTATGCGGGTTGGCGCTCATCCGCCGCGTGCCCCGCGGCGGCAGCTCGGCGAGTTCCGGCCGCAGGCGCCCAGCCTCGTCGAAGAGCTCGTCCGGCCGATAGCTCTTCATCCATTCTTCCAGGAGGCGCACATGGTCAGGGTTCTCGTGCATCCCGCCCATCGGCACCTGGTGCGAGCGCCAGAAGCCCTCGGTGCGCTTGCCGTCGATCTCCTTCGGGCAGCTCCAGCCTTTGGGCGTACGCAGCACGATCATCGGCCAACGGGGGCGGGTGGTGACGCCATTGGCCGCGGCGTCCGCCTTGATCTGGCGGATCTCGGCCAGCACCCGGTCCAGCGTTGCCGCCATCAGCTCGTGCATCGTCGCCGGGTCGTCGCCCTCGACGAAATGCGGCGTGTAGCCATAGCCGCGAAAGAGCTGGTCCAGCTCCTCATGGCTGATCCGGGCCAGCACGCAGGGGCTGGCGATCTTGTAGCCGTTCAGGTGCAGGATCGGCAGGACCACGCCATCGCCCACCGGGTTCAGGAACTTGTTGGAATGCCAGCTCGTCGCCAGCGCCCCGGTCTCCGCCTCGCCGTCACCGACCACGCAGGCGACGATCAGGTCGGGATTGTCGAAGGCGGCACCGAACGCGTGGGACAGGGAGTAGCCGAGCTCGCCGCCCTCGTGGATCGAGCCTGGCGTTTCCGGCGCCACGTGGCTGGGGATGCCGCCCGGGAAGGAGAACTGGGTGAACAGGCGCTTGAGGCCTGCCTCGTCCTGCGAGACGTTCGGGTAGACCTCGCTGTAGGTGCCCTCCAGATAGGCGTTGGCCACCAGGGCCGGGCCGCCATGACCGGGCCCGGTGATGTAGATCATGTCGAGGTCGTGCTGCCGGATCAGCCGGTTCAGGTGCACGTAGATGAAGTTCAGCCCGGGCGTGGTGCCCCAGTGGCCGAGCAGGCGCGGCTTGATGTGCTCCTTGGCCAGGGGTTTCTTGAGCAGCGGGTTGTCGTAGAGATAGATCTGGCCGACCGACAGATAGTTGGCCGCGCGCCAGTAGGCGTCGATCAGCTCGCGTTCCTGGTCGGATAAGGCATTGGTCATTGCCGGCCCCTGGTCGTCCTGTCGTTGATGCGCTCGATGCGGCGGCATGCAGGGTTTCGACTTCTCGTCCGCCGCCATCCGGATGTCCCTGCCGGGCGTCTCGCAGCCAATCCGCAAATCAGCCTCGGCTGCCAGCGGATGTTTCGCCCGTGCGCTGCACCTGCTCGGCATGCATAGGAAAGGCACGGCCGATGCGATGGTTGCGATGTGCCCGTGGCTTCGCCTCCCGCGGTCTCGGTTGCAGCGGGGCGGGATGGCCGCCTCAGAACGTGAGCTGCACCTTCATCGCGCGGGAGCGGTCGGATGCCAGCTCGAAGGCCTCGACCGCCGATTCGAACGGGATGGTCGCGGTGAGCAGGGGTGTCACGTCGATCAGGCCCTGGCCCATCAGGTCGACTGCCAGCGCGAACTCCTCGTCGAAGCGGAACGTGCCGCGCAGTTGCAGCTCCTTGGCGACGATCGTGTTGATCGGCAGGGTCATGTCGCCGCCGATGCCGAGCTGGACGATGATCCCGTGCGGGCGCAGCGCATCCAGCGCGCCACGCACCGCCACCTCGCTGCCCGACGCCTCGAACAACACGTCGAAGCTGCCTTTCTCGGCGGTGTAGGGGGCCAGCGCATTGGGGCTACCGGCAGTGTCCAGCGCTTGCGTGGCACCGACGCGCCTGGCCAGGGCCAGGGGTTCCGGGGCGATGTCCGTCGCCACGATCAGGGAGGCGCCGGCGAGCTTGGCGCACATGACGGCGAGCACGCCGATCGGCCCGCAGCCGGTGACCAGCACGCGCTTGCCCAGAAGCGGCCCAGCCCGGCGCGCGGCATGGAGGCAGACCGCCAGGGGCTCGGCCATGGCCGCCTCGCTCCAGCTCAGCCGGTCGGCGATCCGGACGGCCTGGGCGGCAGACACGACCAGACTCTGGCAGAACCCGCCTTGCACGTGGGGCATCCGCATGGCGCTGCCCAGAAAACGCATGTCGAGGCACTGGTTGTGCAGGCCCTCCTGGCAGTAGCGGCACTGACCGCAGGGCCGGCTGGGGTTCACCGCCACCCGCTGGCCAACCGCGCGCGACGCCACGCCTGGGCCCAGCTCCGCGATCGTGCCGGCAATCTCGTGGCCGAGCACCATGGGCTGCCTGATGCGCACCGCGCCGAAGCCGCCATGGCGGTAATAGTGCAGGTCGGAGCCGCAGATCCCGCCCGCGGCGATCTCCACCCGGACCTCGCCGGGGCCGGGGGATGGCAGGGCGACCTCGTCGATCCGCAGGTCTCTTGGCGCATGAATGACGACGCCGCGCATCGCTTGGGCTCCGTTCACGATCAATGGGCCGGCCGGTCGGCCGGTGGTGGCGACGGTAGACCTGCGGACGCGCCGATCAACTCTCAAGCTCAAGGCCGGGCCGCCACGCTGCAGGCGAGCGTCAAACCGCCCGCCCGGGCTCCGGCGGGATCACCAGGACCGGGCCGCCGTCAGCCGGTTGCAGCGTCGCCAGGTCCAGCAGGGTGAAGCGGCCCTGCGGCAGCCAGCCGGCCGTGTCGATATGGTAGACATTGCCCAGCGCTACTGCCTGGCGGAGCGGGGTGTGGCCGACCACGACCGCCTGCACGCCCGTGACCGGAGCGAGGTCCTGTTCCTCGATCCGGCGGCGCGACCAGATGCACTGGTCCTCCAGTTCGCCCGCAGCCCGCCGGCTCTCGGGGTTCTCTAGCCGGTCGCAGAGCATCCGCCAGTCCGGCAGCGGGCAATCGGCATGGACCAAGCCCACCGGCCCATGCGCCGTCTCGACCTCGAGTGCGATCGGCAGCAACTCCAGGGCGGCACCGATCTCCTGCTGGCGCCCCTCCGGCAGGGCCAAGAACCAGCCGCCGCCATTCTGGCGGTAATTGTCCGCGTCCACCGGATTGCCCCGGGCGAAGCGGATCGCATAGTCGTCGTGGTTGCCCCGGACCGCGTGGAACCAGGGTCTCGCCAGCCAAGCCAGGACCTGCTCGCTCTCCGGCCCCCGGTCGACCAGGTCGCCCACCGAGAACAATCGGTCGACCGCAGGATCGAAGCCGACGCTCTCGAGTGCCGCCTCCAGGCGGCTGAAATGGCCGTGGATGTCACCCACCGCCAGGTCCCGGCCGGCCGGATTCGCCCGATGGATCTCGACCCTGCCCATGCACCTGCCGCCAGGAAGCCACTGCCACCCTGCCAGATCTAGAACCGCAGCGCCGGCCGTCGACAGGGCAACGGCCGCCTCCGTCAGAAGCTGCATGCCGAGCTGGTAGGTGAAGCCGTCCTGGGAGAAGCGGTCCGCACCATCGGCCGCGTCCAGGTCGGTGCTGCCGCCGCCGAGCGGCGCCCAGACGCAGGTCCCCTCGCGCACCAGGGCATGCGCGCCCGCGAAGGTCGGGCAACTGAACAGGCTGTCGGCGAATGCCCAGCACGATGCTGCCCCCATTGGTTACCCAGACGTTGCCGGCAGCTCCTGCATCGCCACCGAGCGAACCGTTGTTCTGGTCGTCCCGGTCCACGTCGGCAAACGCGCGTCGATGGGGATCAGCTCGCTGCCATACGAGCCCTTGCTGAGCGATGGATCGCCGTCATTGCCGATGGCGACGACACCCCCGGTGGATTCATCGACGGCGTGCCGCCGCTGGACTGAGCATGCAGCACATGAGGACATAAGGGTAGCTGCTGGCACCCGCGTGAAGTCGCCATGGTTGGTGAGCGTGATCGTCGAGCCATTGCCCGGGTCGTTGTCCTGGTCGCCGCTGCTGCCGGTCGAAGCCGAGCCGTAGGGGTTGGTGTAGCTGCCGCTCGTCACCGTGCAGTCATAGGTGCTGCCGCAGTCCGCCGCCTGGGCGGCCGGCACGCCAGCAGCGTGAAGGTACAGCCGAAAAAGATGCGGCTTCGGACGATCATCGGTCCAAGTATCCTTTGCAGACGTCCTGAAGATAGAGCAGGCCAGGACCGGTCCTATGTCGCTCGGCATGCGATGGATCCGGCAGGACCGTCGACGAATCAAGTGAACCGACAGGGCAGGACGGAGAAGGACCGGAAGGACTGCCAGATGTGCTGTTGCCGCCGGCCGCGCCAGCGGCGGATCTCCCGGCGGGCGCCTGGCAGGCGAATTCCATCCAGGGCGGCAAGTTGACCAGGACGGCGGGATGCCGCAGGTTCGCCAATCGGCCGCCTCGGGGCGAGTCCGCCGCCAGGACGGCATTTCCGGGAGGATGAACGATGCCGACTTCAGTCAAGGAATTGCTGGCCGCCGCCAACAGTGCGGTGCCCCGGATTGGTCGGGCGACCGCCGAAGAGCTGATGAAGCAGGGCGACGTCCTGGTCGTGGACGTGCGTGACCAGCCAGAGGTGCAGGCGAGCGGCAAGGTCGCGGGAGCCAGGCAGGTGTCGCGCGGCATGCTCGAGTTCCGCGCCGACCCGGCCTCGCCCTATCACGACCAGGCGTTTGATCCGGCCAAGACCGTGATCGTCTACTGTGCGTCCGGCGGGCGCTCGGCGCTGGCCGGCAAGGCGCTGCTGGACCTGGGCTACCGCGACGTGCGCAACCTCGGGAGCTTCAAGGACTGGGCCGAGCAGGGTGGTGCCGTCGAGCCCGGGTGAACGCCCTGTATCGGATGCGCGACCGTGCCGCGCGCGCCACAGCCAACAGGCCAGCAAGCGCAATCCCCATGGCAAACTGTCGCACCGTGAAGACGAGAGTCTCGTAGCGTTCCTAGGCTCCCTGTCCCATGGCGGAGATCGGGATGAGCACGCGGGCGAGGGCGTTCGTGCAGTGCTGGATCGATGAGCATATCGGTCCGGAGCTTTATCGGGAAGAGCGGCACCGGTCGCGGGAGTATGCCGCGCGCTGCCTCATGGCCGCCCGGGAGCGCGGGATCAGCCCCGCCGAGATCCAGGACGAGTTCGGCAACCTCGCGACCCATATAGCCGGGATAGGCGACCGGGCCGGCCGCGCCCAGGCCGGCTTCGGCTTCAGCTGGCAGGCCTGAGCACGCGGCCGGCCACCCTGGGCGCATGGCCGGCGCCGGCTTCCCGCCGGCTGCGGCGGGGCGGCAGGGTCAGGCCGGTCTGGTCAGGTGGCGCCGGGCCGGGATCCACCAGCAGGTCAGGCAGGCTAGCAGCGCCAGGAGCAGGATGCCCCAGAAGGCCAGATGCAGGGCCTGGTGCAGGGCGGCCTGCGCCTGCGGGTCGATCGCGACCCCGGCCAGCCCGTCCGGCCGCTCAAGCAGGCCGTGCAGCCGTGCCGCCGCAGGAGGTGGCGCGTAGCGGTCGATCCCGAGATTCAGCACCGCCCCCAGGGCAGTGGCGCCCAGCGTGTTGCCCAGGCTGCGGGCGAACAGGTTGGAGGAGGTGGCGCTGCCGCGCTCGGCCCAGTCGACGCTCTCCTGGATCAGGATGATGCAGGTGATGCTGAGCAGGCCCATGCCGAAGCCCATCACGAACGAGCCGGCCCCAGCCAGGAACGGCGAGCTGCCCGGCTGGAGCAGGAGGAAGGCGGCGGCACCCAGCGGGAACATCAGGCTGCCCAGGCGCAAGGTGCGGCGGATGCCGAAGATCCGGTAGCAGCGGCTGGACAGGGTGACGGCTAGCGGCCAGCCCAGGATCAGCATGGTGAGCGCGAACCCGGCCTGCAGCGGGCTGCGGCCGAGCACGCCCTGCACGTGCAGCGGCAGGATCGTGGTCAGCCCGATCAGCGCCATGCCGGCGAGCAGGGTGGCGACGTTGCAGGCGGCGATGAGCTGCCGGCGCCAGAGCTGGAGCGAGATCATGGGGGGCCGGGCGCGGCGCTCCTGCCAGAGGAAGGCCGCCCCGGCCAGGAGGAACAACAGGCCCAGGGCCAGGACGGTGCCGAGGCCGCCATCGGCTTCGGTGAGCATCAGCATGAAGGCGGCGATCGCCACGGCGAACAGGGCGGCCCCGGCATAGTCGATTGGCTCGTTCTGCCTGGAGACCTTCTCCTGGAGGAACAGGACCAGGCCTCCGATCGCCAGCGCGCCGAACGGCAGGTTCAGCCAGAAGATCCAGGCCCAGGGCAGGTGGTCGACAATCACGGCACCCGCCAGCGGCCCCACCACCGCGGAGGACGCCCAGACGCTCGACAAGAGGCCCTGGATCTTGCGGAGGACGCCCAGACGCTCGACAAGAGGCCCTGGATCTTGCCGCGCTCCTCGATCCGGTAGAGGTCGCCCACGATCGTGGTGGTCACCGGCAGGATGGCGCCGGCACCCAGGCCCTGCAGGAGGCGGAACAGGATCAGGCTCGGCATCGACCAGGCGAGCCCGCACAAGAGCGAGGCCAGGAGGAACAGGGCCGTTCCGGTGATCAGCACCGGCTTGCGGCCGAACATGTCGGCCAGCCGGCCATAGATCACCGTGGTGGTGGTCTGCGCCAGGAGGAAGGCGGAGAACACCCAGCTATAGTAGGCGAACCCGCCGAGCTGCCCCACGATGTGCGGCATCGCGGTGGCGACGATGGTGGCCTCGATCGCCACCATGAAGGTCGCCAGCACGATGGCGGCGACGATGAGCGGCCGCCGGTTAGCGATATGATCGGCAGGCATCGGCTTCCTCGGGAAGGGGAGTGCCGGCGGTGGCGAGCACCGGCCGGGCAACGAATCTCGGTCGCGACTTGATCTAGATCAATGCGGGCGGCCTGCAGGCGGGGATAGGTAGGGTTGCTCTGCGGTAGCCACCAGCCGCCGGATGAAAGAAAGCGCCAAAAAGAGCGTAGCCCTGCAGGCTGGGGACAATGGATGAGGGAATGATCTCCATGGACGGTTCGAACCAGCTCCTGACCTGGTGGCATGCCTGGCTGCGCCTGCCGCTGACGCTGAGTGCGGAGAGCTTGCGCTTCGCCAGCCGCCGTTGCGCGGCCCATGCCGACAACGTCGCTGCCCTGGCCAGATGCACCAGTGTCCGCGAGGCCGCGGAGCTGCAGAGTGGCTTCACGCAGCGGCTGCTCGCCGACTATCGCGACGAGGCCGAGGTGCTCATGCGCGAGGCGAGCGAGGCCGTGCTATCCTCGAGGGCGGCATGAGGCGCGGGCGGCTCATCGCTGCCGCTGTCCTGCCGGTGCGGGCTTCCTGATGGGACCCGTCTGGTCCATGCCGGCGCCACAGGCCGATGGCGGCCTGTTCTGGGTGACGCTGACCCAGGCCGCGCGACCTGCCTGCACGCGGCAGGTCGGCAGTCGCAGCCTGTACCTGCTGGCCCCCCTGAGCGGCCATGGCCGGCTGGACCCGCTGGGCTGGCAGGCGCAGCGTGGCGGCTGCCCGGTGCTGCGCATCTCGTGCGGGCAGCCGATCCTGATCGGCGCCCTGCGCCACCGCGCCGGCGGCGCCGAGGGCTCGACCTGGATCATCGACTATGATCCCAGCGCCGATGCCGAGGAGGGCTATGGCTATCGGCTGGATGCGCAGCGCCTTGTGAAGGACGAGCTGGTGCCCCTGGTCGGGCCCGACGGGGTGCGCACCTTCCAGGTAGCCGACATCTCCAGCCGCATCCCAACCGTGGTGCGCCGCTACCTGCTGATGGTGAGCCGGCCCCTGCCAGCCTGGCCGGAGCGCCGCCGCGCCTGTATGCCCCGGCGCCCGGCAGCGGACTGCCCGTGTCATGTCAGGGCAAGCCGGGCCTGAAGGAATCGGGCAGCCCGGCCGGCACGCTTTTTTGGCCCCCGTCGGGTCACCGTCTCAGTTGGCGGTGATCTCGATCCGGCGCCGGCCGGCCGGTGCGCCCTCGCGCCGCGGCACCGTGACGGTGAGCAGCCCGTCCTTCAGCGCCGCCCCGATCCGCTCCGGGTCGGCGTCGTCGGGCAGGGGGAAGGAGCGCTGGAACGCACCGTAGCGGCGCTCGGCCAGCATATGCTCCTCCTGCCACTCGACCTTAGCCTGCTGCTTGTGTCCCTTGATGGTCAGCACGCCATTGCTGACAGCGATGTCGAGATCCTCGGCGCGCAGCCCCGGCAGTTCGGCCACCAGCCGGTAGCCGCCCTCGCCGGCGGACACGTCCACCACCGGTGCGGTCGCGTCGAACACCGACTGGAGGCGCCGCCAGGGATCCGCGTCGAGCTGCCGCCGGCGCAGCAAGGCGAAGGGTGCGGTCGCGAACAGGTCGTCGAACAGCCGGTCCATCTCCTGGCGGAGCCCCTGGAAGGGCGGGGCCTCCGCACCCTTGGATCCAGCGCCGCCGGTCCCTCCGGCTGCACCCGCTCCTGCTCCCGTCCGGTCCTGCTCGTCGCTCATGACAGTCCTCCCGTGCCGCTTGAGGGTCCTGGCGTCGCCGGGCCATCCCGATGCGGCGTATCGGGTCATTTTCCCATAAACGCCCGGTCGGGCAAGCCGGCCGCACTGCCTTTGGCAGCAGCGCGTTGGCCAGGACGCATCAGATCGGGCCGGCTGCCGTGCTTGGGCGCTGCTCGCCGGTCATGGCCACCACTCGGCCGCCCTCGAGGGTGAAGCGGCGCGAGGCGAAGCCCGCGCAGGTCGTGGCGCCGTTGTCGCTTTGCAGGCGGTTGTCCCGCCAGAAATAGCGCACCTCAACCACGGTCCGGCCATCCGCCGATTCGACGACCTCCGCCGCCGTGACCGACATGCGAGGCAGCACGCAGCGGGCACCCTCTTCCCAGGCATGGCGAGCATAATAGTCCTCGATCGCCCCAACGGCACCCGGCTGGTCGGGCAAGAGCGGCGTGGTGCTGCAGGCCGCGAGCAGTACCGCGGTGGCGAGCAGAAGGAACGGGCGGAAGCGCATCGCATGCTCCGGCAGAGGGAGGGACGTGCAGCCAAGAAGCTATTGCGACCCTGGCGGTTCCAAGTGCAGCCCCGGAGCGAGCGGGCAGGGGCAGGCGCGGCCGGACATTGCCGGAACGTCATCTCTTGGAAATGTGATATATCGACAGTTCAGCCGAGCTTCGCTAGCCTTGCTGTCATGTTCCGTTCCGACGGCGTGCCTGCCGCCGAGACTGCCTGACGGAGGCGCTGCTTATTTTCGCTCAGGTGAAGCCGCCGTGTCGATTGTTAGAGGTTTGCCATCGGGACCCGGCCCCGGGCTGCTGGGGGAGCCAGGTCCGCACGAGGGGAAGGTGACGGGCGGGTGACGGCCGGGCCTCACCGCACGCGGAGCCGGCGCCTGGACCTCGGCCTCAGGATCGCGTGCCTCGTGGCCGCGTCTGTGCTGGCCGCGTTCCAATTGCCCGGCGTGCTGCTCTATCCGGCACCGCCGCCCGCACCGGAAACCGCGGTGCTGGTGGCCCTGCAGAAGGAGGCCAATCAGGCGCTGGCCCGGCAGGTGGCGCAGATGCGGCAGGACCTTTCCGGCAATGTCTGCGTGGCCGGCGACCGGCTGATGCGGCACGGGCCCGGCGGTGCCCCGGTGCCGGCTTCCGATGCGGACGATGCCAGCCTGCCGCCGCCGCCCGTGGAGCGGATCGCAGCACCGGCCGTGCATGATCCTGCGGCAGCGCCGGCCGGGCGCCGCTCGCTGG
>NZ_WUJP01000865.1 GCF_009806515.1 Geminicoccus flavidas
CCGACCTCCTGGACGCGGCCACCGTGCTGGTGCTGGCGCGCGGCGGCCAGCGGGAGGGCAGCGGGTTCGGCACCGGCTTCTTCGTGGCCCCGGGCCTGGTGGTCACCAACCTCCATGTGGTGGGCGACCCGCCGGCCAGCGAGATCTGGGTCACCAGCAAGGCGCTCAACCGCGCCACCCGGGCCAGGCTGCTGGCGCGCTCACCCAAGGTCGAGATCGGCGGGCCGGACTTCGCACTGCTGGAGGTCGAGAACGGTGGCGACGAGGCTAGGCTCAGCTTGGCCGCCCCCGCCGACCGCCTGCAGAACGTGGTGGCCGCCGGCTTCCCGAAGCTGGTCATGGACACCGATGCCGGCTTCCGCCGGCTTCGGGCCGGCGATCGGTCGGCCGTGCCGGAGATGGCGGTGAGCCAGGGCGTGGTCACGGCGCGGCAGTCGCCGGCTGGCACGCCCTTGATCCTGCACACCGCCTCCGTCTCGGGCGGCAACAGCGGCGGGCCGCTGGTCGACCAGTGCGGCCGGGTGGTCGGCATGAACACCTTCGTCCGCACCGAGCGCGAGCAGGCCGCCCAGATGAGCTATGCGCTCGCCACCGACGCGCTGGCGACCTTCCTGGCCGAGGCCGGCGTCGAGGTGGCGGTCGCCTCCGACCTGTGCCGGCCGAACCGGCTGGAAGGCCAGCCATGAACCGGCAGTTCGTCTGCGAGACGACGTTCGCCGGCCTGCGTCCGCTCGGTATTGGCGGGCGGCGCATCCAGGAATCCTGGCACGAGATCGACGCCGCGCTGCGCAGCAATCTGGGCGATCCTTACGCCCGGTTGTTCGCGGAGCCCGTGCCGGGCGAGGGGACCACGAGCTGGTTCGCCGAGCCCGAGGGCGAGGTGGTAGAGTATCGCCGCCTGCACGACACGGCCAAGCGCGCGCTGATCCGGACGGTGGAGGAGCGGCTCGCGGCGATGCGGGCGAAGGTGGCCGAGCTCAAGGCGTCCGGCCAGCCCGCGCAGCGGCGCCTGGGCGAGACGCTGGACCGGCTGATGTCGTTCCCGGGCCCGCTCGCCGACCGCGAGATCCTGTTCGCCATCCGCACGACCTCGGGCGACGAGCCGGTGCTGGTGAACTGGGGAACGCGCGACGACGTGCCCGACCCGCCGCTTGCCGCCCTCGAGGATTTTCTGCGCGGCGAGGCGCTGCGCCTGCACCTGCCCCAGCCACCGGCAGAACCGGCACCCGGCGGCCCGCCACCGGATGGCGATCCGGACGTCGTGACGCCGGTGCCGCCTCCTTCGCCATCCGCTCCTGCACCCTCCCCCGGGCCGGACCCTGACCTGGCGAGTGCGGGCGACCCGGCACCGGACGCGCCCGGCCAGGAGGCCTCGGCCGAGCCATGCGAGGAGCCGCGAGAGGAGCCGCCATGGCCGCGGCCTGGGCCGCGGGTCCTGATGGAGGCCCGGTCTGAAGCGCCCGGGCCGGAGGCTGCGGGGCCAGACGCGGCAACGGCGCCGCGGAGCCGCCCGCGCCTGTGGCCCTGGGCGCTGCTGCTGGGTGCGCTCCTGGTCGCCATCGTGCTCGCACTCCTGCCGACCTGCGGCGTGCTGGTTCCGTTCCTGGCGGCCTGCCAAGCCCCGGACGCCGGCCTGGCCGAGTTGCGTCGTGAGGGCGAAGATCTGGAACGGCAGCTCCATGCCCTGCAGCAGCAGGTAGCGGCACTGCCCCGCTGCGAGCCGATCCCGGGCGGTCCGGCGCCCGCTGCGGCGCAGGCGCCGAGGCAGTCGCGGCCGGTGGCGCCGATGGGTGGCCTCACGCCCGAGCCGGAGCCGCAAGGCGACGCGCGGGAGCAGCGCAGCCGGATCGCCAGGCTCGACCAGGCAGTGACGCAGGCCGGCGGCACGGTGGGGCCGGCCACCGTCACCCTACAATGGCAGGCGGCGTGCGATCTCGACCTGCGGGTCTATTGCCCGAACGGCACGATGGTCGACTTCCAGCTCGACGGGCAGCCGCAGGCGCGCTGCGGGCGAGCGAGGCTCGACGTGGATGCCAACGTGGCGGACGACGCGCTGAGCGCCAACCCGATCGAGAACGTGAGCTGGCCGGCCAAGCCGCCGCCCGGCCGCTATCGGATCGAGGTCCACAATTTCAAGAGCCGCCCGCCCGGCAGCGGGCCGGTGCCGTTCGTGCTGCGGGTGCGCGTGGGCGAGGACGAGCGGCTGATCGAGGGAAGCGTCCTTCCGGGGGAGCGTCGCTCCATGTATGAGTTCAGCATTCCATGAGACAGGCTGGATGTTGAAGAAGCTCGTTCATTTTCCGGAAGTTACCAGCCTCGTGATGAACACCGGGATTCAGTTCCTGGACTTCGGATTGAACGAGGCGCGGATCGCGCGGCTGACCGGGCACTTCTGGCATCAGGCGGCACCGGGCGGCGAGGAATCCCCGGGCGAGGCGCCGCGCTTCGTCCTCCATCCCCTGTACGAGGCCGCCGACGGCGACTGGCGCTACCTGGTCGAGGGCGAGCCCGACGGGCGCGTGGCGCCGGACGACGGCGTCTACGAATATCGGGCCAGCCGGGCACTCGACGTGTTTGACGGGATCTGGCTGCCGCTGCCGTTCTTCCGGCAGAAGGAGCCGGTGGGCCAGGGCGGGCCCAGCTTCGACAATGGGCCCACCAACTGGGGCAGGCTCTATGTCCGCCGGCAGGAGCGGCCCGACGAGGACGGCAACACCCACCGGGTGGTGCTGGCCTTCGACACCGTGCTCCTGGAGCGCTCCGCCACCGGCCCCTACGCCGCGCCCGAGCCCGCCGACGCGGTGGACGACGCCCGCTTCGCCCTGGTCGCCGACGGG
>NZ_WUJP01000866.1 GCF_009806515.1 Geminicoccus flavidas
GTACGCAACCGCTGGTTCCTGATGCTGGACTGGGTCCGCACCTGGATCGCGGACGCCTATCTCGCTGGGCGGAGCCGCGACCGCAAGCGGCCGCTCCATCTCGACGACCTGGCCGAGCCCGGCGAGTACTGGGCGGCCTATCTCGTCCTGCTCGACGCGCTGGCGCAGACCCTGGACATCCCGGTGCTGCGCTTCGTCGACACGCTCACCCCGTCCCTGCAAAACGAGCCGATCGACGTCGATCTCGTGGTCGATGTCGGCAACAGCCGGACCTGCGGGATCATCATCGAGCAGCCTAAGGACCGGGGCGTGGTCGACATCGGCCAGGCCTACCGGCTGGAGCTGCGTGACCTGTCTCGGCCGGAACGGGTCTATGCCGACCCGTTCGCCAGCCGGATCGAGTTCGCCCCGGCGAGCTTCGGCCGCACCGACCTCAGCCGGCGCACCGGGCGGCGCCGC
Source organism: Geminicoccus flavidas (assembly GCF_009806515.1). Taxonomy (GTDB): domain Bacteria; phylum Pseudomonadota; class Alphaproteobacteria; order Geminicoccales; family Geminicoccaceae; genus Geminicoccus; species Geminicoccus flavidus. Next base: position 460 of record NZ_WUJP01000866.1, read on the forward strand.
GATGCGTTCTGGTGGCCCTCGCCGGTGCGGATCGGC
>NZ_WUJP01000867.1 GCF_009806515.1 Geminicoccus flavidas
CCAGAGGCGGAATGGCTCGCCTCGTTCTCGGACGGCACGGAGGGCGTGTCCGGCCTGTCCAGCGCCAAGCGCTATCTGTGGGACGACTCGCCAAGGCCGCTGCCCTGGGTCAACAGCCGCGGGCCGCTGCCCAAGAGCCAGCGCATCCCGCCGATCAGCGGGCCGATGACCGCGCGCCTCACCGAGAGCGGCGAACTGGCGCTCCAGGGCCAGGTCGGCATGCAGCCGCTCTATTCCCGCTCCTCGCTCTACACGCTGATGATCGCCGAACTGCTCAGCCACGCGCTCTGCCAGATCAACGCGGTGGCGGTGCGCGAGCAGCGGGCGAACGCAGCGCTGCCCAGGCGCCTGCGCTCCTTGATCCTGACCATGCCGTCTGCCACGCCGCTGGCGGAGCAGCGCATCATGCGCAAGCGGATCACCGCCGCCATCGACCTAGTCTGGCAGACCATGGGCTGGGTGGGCGAGGACGCGGTGCACCGCCGCCCGGACGTGATGCTCGACTGGGACGAGGCGACCGCGACCCATCTGGTCTGGCTGTTCAACGAGATCAGCTACAAGTTCCGCGGCAACGCCTTCGACCTGTTCGGCCTGATCGGCCACGAGGACGCGCGCGGCCGCTCCCTGCGCATCGCCAGCATGGACATGGGCGGCGGCACCACCGACCTGATGATCGTCGAGTACCGCATCAACCACGGCAACGAGCAGACCGTCGAGCCGGCGCAACTGTTCCGCGAGGGCTTCCGCCAGGCGGGCGACGACGTCGTCCAGGCGGTGATCGAGCAGGTGATCCTGCCCGACCTGGCCGCAGCGCTCAGCCATGCCGGGGCCAGCCGGCCGCGCCATGTCCTGTCCGACCTGTTCGGCGGCAACCGGATCGGCCAGACCCAGCAGGAGCAGGCCCTGCGCGCCCTGCTAGTCAACCAGCTCCTGGTGCCGGTGGCGCTGGCCCTGATCCAAGAGTACGAGCTGAGCGACCCGCGCCGGCCGGCTCCGCCGCAGGCCCGCCGCTGTGCCGAGCTGCTCGGCCAGCACCGGCTCTCGGCACCGGTTCGCCAGCATTTCCTGCGCGCGGCCGAGCGGGCCGGGGCGATCGGGCTGGACCTGGACGAGATCCTGTTCACCGTCGATCCCGCCGCCATGGCCGGTGCGGTCCACTCGGTCGCGAGCGGGATGCTGGAGGATTTGTGCGACGTCATCCGCGCCTATGACTGCGACGTGCTGCTGCTCACCGGCCGTCCGTCCCGGATGCCGGCAGTGCGCGACCTGATCTATGCCAACCTGCCCTTGTTCCCCGACCGGATCGTGCCGATGGACCGCTATGAGGTCGGCGGCTGGTATCCGTTCCGCTCGCTGGACTTCCTGATCCAGGATCCGAAGACCACAGCGGCGGTGGGGGCGCTGCTCTGCCGGATCTGCGAGGGCATGACCCGCGGCTTCGTGTTCCGCGCCTCGCGCCTGAAGATGCGCTCCACCGCCCGGCATATCGGCGTGATGGATCTGGACGGCCGGATCGTCGCGCGCAACGTGCTGCTCGCGGACGCCGATCTCGACACCGGCGAGAATGTCGAGGGCTTCACCCTGTCCATGGGCGGCCCGGTGCTGCTGGGCTTCCGCCAGCTGCCGCTGGAGCGCTGGAAAACCACGCCGCTCTATTATGTGTACTTCACCGACCCCGCGGGTCTGGCGCGGCTGGCCACCCCGTTCCGGGTGACCTTCGAGCGAGTCGAGAAGAAGGACGCGACGCTGGAGGATTTCCGCCTGGTCGAGGTCGAGGACGCCGAGGGCAACCCGCGCAGGGACAAGGTCGGCTTCCGCCTGCAGACCATCCCCATGGATCAGGAGGCCAGCGGCGGCTACTGGCTGGATACCGGCGTGTTGCGTACGATCGGGCTGGCGGCCTCGTGACCGAGAGCACCACCCGCCAGAAGGACCAAGAACTCGCGAACCGGGCCCGGCTGCTGGCCCGGACCGCCGTGGAGGGGCTGGCTTGGTTCCGTGACAATCCGGGCCTGGTCGGCAATCGGCTGGATGCCCTGGAGCGCACCTGCCGCCGGCACGCCGTGGACGCGCGTCGGCTCGCCAATGCCGCCGAGCGGCCGATGTCGGTGGGCGTGTTCGGTGCCAGCCAAGTGGGCAAGTCCTTCCTGATCGGCAGCCTGATCACGCCAGTGGGCCGCCCCGCCAAGGTGCTGTTCGGCAGCGGCGACGACGCGGTGCGTCGCGATTTTTTGGAGGAGGTAAACCCGCAGGGAGGCAAGGAGACCACCGGCGTCGTCACCCGCTTCTCGATCCGCCCGCATGCCACCCCGCTAGGCCACCCGGTGGTGCTGCGGCTCCTGCGCGAGATCGACATCGTCAAGATCCTGGCCAATGCCTTCGTGTTCGACCTGGGTGGCCAAGCCGATGGGGAGCAGGCGTTCAGCACCGAGCGCCTGGCCGTGCTCGAGGCCAACATGCCCCAGCGCCGGCGCGGCCAGCAGGTCGATCCCCTGGAACTGGAGGACGTGTTCGAGCTGCGCGCCTATCTGGCGCACAGCCTGCCGCGCCATCATCTGGCCGAGCGGGGCGGCCCGTTGGCCCAGCGCTACTGGGCGCTGGCGGAGGCGGTGCTGCCCTATCTGGCAGCCAGCGACCGGACGGAGCTCCTGGCCTCGCTCTGGGGCGAACTGCCGGAGTTCACCGCCCTCTATCGCGAGCTCAAGGACGCGCTCGACCAGCTGGGCGATGCCGGCCACGGCTCGCCTGACTTCGCCTATGTCCCGCTCGACACGATCAGCGAGCGCACCCGCAGCCTTGTCCATGTCGACACGCTGCTGGGCCTGGATTCCAAGGACGCGGCTTCTGCCGAGCTCGTGCCGGTGCTGGTGCCCGGCCGTCCTCCGGTGCGCCTGCGCAAGCCGGTGGTGACCGCACTCACCGCCGAGCTGCGCGTGGTGCTGGACGAGCCCGCCTGGCCGTTCTTCGCCCATACCGACCTGCTCGACTTTCCTGGCGCCCGCTCGCGCGAGGATTCCACGCCGGACCGGCTGCTGCGCGCCAAGGACAAACCGCAGGCGCGCGCCTACTGCTTCCTGCGCGGCAAGGTCGCCGTGCTGTTCGACAAGTACGCTGCCGACCTCGACCTGAACACGATGCTGCTCTGCGTGGGCGACAGTAACCAGGACGTCGCCAAGCTGCCGGAGCTGATCCAGGACTGGGTGAGCGTCACCCATGGGCCCGACCCGGAGGCCCGCGCCGCCCGGTCCAACCAGCGCACCAGCCTGTTCTTCTGCCTGACCAAGGCCGACAAGCTGTTCGACTTCAGCACCGGCACGGCGCCCGAGCCGTCCATCGCCAACCGGCTGGACAGCAGCATCAGCAAGTTCTCGGGCTGGATCCGCCAGTGGCTGCCGGGCCAGCCCTTCACCAACCTGTACTTCATCCGCAACCCCAAGGGGATCAAGCGCGAGGACCTGTTTGACTACGAGGAGATGCCCGGCCTAACGGACGGGGTGATGCCGCCCGAGCGGCGGCTGCGCCCGGACAAGGCGGAACTGCTCGCCCGCTACCGCCAGGCCTTCCTGGCCGATCCCATGGTGCGCACCCACGTCGCCCTGCCGGCGGAGAAGTGGGAGGCCATGCTGGCGCTAAACGACGGCGGCATCCGCCTGCTCGCCGAGCATCTCGCACCGGCCTGCGACCCGGACCTGAAATACGACCAGATCGCACCAAGGGTCGCGGTGCTGGCCCAGGAGCTGCGCAGCGAGCTCGCCGCCTTCCACGAGGCTGGCGACCTGGCACTCCGGGTCGAGCAGCGTCTGGCGGCGATCGAGCCGGTGCTGGATGCGTTCGAGCACCGGCCGACCATGTTCGGGCCGTTCCTGGCCGAGCTGCAGGTCAGCACCGCCCGCCTGGGCCAACGCTTTCTCGAAATTGCACGGCGCCAGGGCCTGGGCATGGGCGGGGCGAGCCGCGCGGTCCTTGGCCTGCGTCGCGAGGCCAGCGCGGTTCACCTTCCGCCCACCCGGTTTGGCGATGCCGCGGTCCAGGTCTGGCTGGACGATCTGGAGCGCAAGGCCGGCGACGAGGAACTGGCCCGGCAGTTCGGCCTCACCTGCGAGGCGTTCCGCGCGGTGGTGAGCGAGCTCGCCGTGGGGGCCAGGCGCTTTGAGGTGGCCCAGAAGGTAGAGGCCCAGGTCCGGGCCACCGAGGCGTTTGCCCAGACGGCGGGCGACGTGATGCACCGGGTCGCGATGGGCAGCGGGCTGGTGATCGACCGGATGGTCAACCTGCTGGGCACCGACCTCCAGCCGTCGGACCGGCCGGACGTGCCGCGCCCACCGCGGCCGCGCCCGCTCGCGGTGGGCGAGCTGCCGGAGTTGGCCGCCGACAAGGGCCAGTCGCTCGCCAGCCGCTTCGAGCGCGCCCGCTTCTGGCTGCTCGCCTTGCGCCTCCTGACGAGCGACAATGCCACATGGGGGCAGGGCGGCCTGGTCGATGTCGAGCAAAACCGCCGGCTGGGCGCGCTGCTCGACCGGCTGGGCGGGCCATCCCCCGATAACAGGGCCATGGGTACTAGGGAGTGATGCGCGAGGTCCGGGCACGTCTGGAGGATGCCGATGCCGGCGGGGGCGGGCGGGCGCGCCTGTCCTTCGCGCCGGTGGCGGCGATGGACCGGCCGGCCTGGTTCACCGTGCGCGGCAGCGATCCCGCTGCCTCCTGGCTGGGCCCGGCCGGCTGGCAGGTCGCCGAGCACCGCTTCCACCCGCTCGATGTCGAGCATGACGGGCAGACCCTGACCATCCTGGTCGGCCGCGAGGTGGTGGACGCCATCCCCGAGTTCGCGGTCGTCGAGATCCAGCTCCCGGGCTACGACATCGCCTGCAAGGTGAGCTGGGAAGGCGTGGTGCCGAGCTACGGGCCGAGCACCCTGACCCCGGAGCCCGTGGCACCCCGCCCGCCGCGGCCGCGGACGCCGCCG
>NZ_WUJP01000868.1 GCF_009806515.1 Geminicoccus flavidas
CCACCCGATCCCGACCTGCCGCCCTTGCCGGTGCGCGCCGCGCCCGTCCTCTTCGCCTTCGTGGTCACGCCCGAGCGCCGGGTCGTGCTGCGGGTCCTGGATCAGTCGGTCACCGAGCCGCCACCCCGGCCGGAACCGGGCGAGGGCGTGCCGGGCATCCCGTTCGAGGCGTTCGCTCGGGCCTTCCGTGGCACGCTGCTGCTGGGCCAGGACGGCCAGGGCCGGATCGTGGGGCGCGATTCCGCCGGCCCGCCGGCCCGACTACGCTTCCGGGTGACGCTCGGCGGCGACACGGTGGTCCAGGCACTGGACGGCCACCCTTACGGCGAGCAGATCGCTGGCCCCCGGCCGGACAGCCTGATCTTCGGCCTGCCCCACGCGGTCCTGGCCGAGGCCGGGCAGGGCGAGCTCGTGCTGGACCCGGACCGCCTGATGGCCCAACTGGTGCCCGACCAGCCGGGCATCGACCCGCTGCCCAAGCGCCCCCACCGCCGCAGGCTGCTCGTCCCGCTCCTGGGCCTGGCGGTCGTGCTGTGCGTGGGCGGGGCCACCATCCTGCTGTGGTGACGGGGCCGGCCGCAGCGCATCCGCCGCCGCGGCTGGCCAAGAGACATCACTTCATTCCGCCAGCGCCATGGCGCCGACAGCCGGCCCGAGCTACCGCCCGATCAGCCTGCCGACACTGATCACAGGCCGACTTGTTCCCGGTCTGCTCCCTTCGTTCATGCTCTGTTCCTATAAGCCGCTATCGCCGCGCCCGATCGATCGTCCCGGCCGGGCACGGCTGCCGATGGGCATTCGGACGGATCAGTATAGCTTATTCTGAAATCAGTAGCATTGATTGCAGTCGGGGTTAGCCCGATCCTCGATGACAACCGGTTCGCCGCCGAGCAGGAGGCAGCCGGCCGCAGGACTGGCCTATCGGCCCGGCTGCGGATGCCGCATGGCTGCTGAATGGGGATGCGGCGCCCGACTTCCCGAGGGGATCGTGCCGTCACCCGGCCGCCCGCATCGCCCGGGCCAGCACGGCAAACGCCTGCGGGTCGGCACACTGCGCAACGTTGAAGCGCAGGAAGCTGCCGGCGGTCTGGCCGATGCTGAAGACATTGCCGGGTGCCAGCACCACGTCCTCCTCCAACGCCCGCCGGGCCACGGCCGCGGCGTCGAGCCCGTCCGGCAGGCGGCACCAGAGGAACATGCCGGCGGACGGCTCCAGCCAGGGCTCGAGGCCCAGCTCGGCCAGGCGGCGCAGCGTCAGGTCTCGGGCGCGGGCGAGGCGAGCGTGCAGCCCGCCGAGATGGCGGCGATAGCTGCCATCGAGCAGGAGCCGCAGCACCACCTGCTCCGCCAGCCGACCGCCGCTGAACGAGGTCGCGAGCTTCAGGTCGACCAGGCCCTCGATCCAGTCCGGCCGGGCGGCGATGAAGCCGCAGCGCAGGGCGGCGGACAGCGTCTTGGAGAAGCTGCCGACCTGGACGACGCGGCGCAGCCCGTCGAAGGCGGCGAGCCGGGTGACCGGGCCGGCCGCGAGATCGCCGAAGATGTCATCCTCGACCACGGTGAGCCCACCCGCGTCGGCGAGGGTCAGCAGGCGGTGCGCCACGACTGGCGACAGGCTGGCCCCGGTCGGGTTTTGGATCGCCGAGTTGGTCAGGTAGAGGCGCGGCCGATGCGCCTCGGTGGCCTCGGCGAACCGGGTGAGATCCGGCCCGGCAGGCGTCATGGGCACGCCGATGACCCGTGCCCGGTGCGCGCGCAGGAGCGCCAGGAAGTTGAAATAGCAGGGATCGTCGACCAACACGGCATCGCCCGGCTCCAGGAGGAAGCGGCAGACCAAGTCGATGGCACTGGTACCCGATTCGGTCAGCAGGATCTGGCCAGGCGTCGCCTCGGTGCCGTGCAGGGCGAGCCGGCGGGCCAGATGCTGGCGCAGCGCCGCCAGCCCGAGCGGCGCTGCATAGTCGCCAAGATCGGCCGGCTCGGCCCGCGTCTGGCCGCGCAGCGCCCGGCGCAGGGCCGCCTCGGGCAGCCAGTCCGGCGGCAGCCAGCCGCAGCCGGGCTTGAGCATGGTCGGCCCCGCGTCCAGCGCCTGGCGGGACACCCAGAACGGGTCGATCGCGCGGTCGAGCCTGGGCCCCAGCTCCGCCAGCGCCAGCGGGGCCGACGGACCGGCAACGAAGAAGCCGGCACCCGGCCGCGCACGGATCAGGCCCTCGGCCGCCAGCCGCTCATAGGCCTCGACCACGGTCGAGGGCGACACGCCCATGGTCCCGGCCAGGCCACGGATCGAGGGCAGCTTGGCGCCCTGGCCGAGCCTGCGCCCGGCGATCCGCCGGCGCACCGCCGTCATCACCTGCTCGATCCGGCTCCTGCTCTCTTCCGTGCGCAGCATCCGTAGGGCTCTCCGTACCCATACAGTTTCGTCCAACTGTATGGGATCGTCCCTGGCGCTGCCAGCGTGGTGCGCGCAAGGTGCCGCCGGATCCATGGCAGGAAGGCGAGAGGCCGGATGGAGCGGACGATGGGGGCCTGGCTGAATGGCCTACTGGGCGTGCTGATCTTCAGCGGCTCCCTGCCGGCCACGCGCGTGGCCGTGCTCGACTTCGACCCGATCTTCCTGACGGTGGCCCGCGCGTCCGTCGCCGGCATCCTGGCGCTGGCCCTGGTCAGCCTGTTCCGCCTGCCGCGCCCGGCCCGCACCGATCTCCTGCCGCTGGTCGTGGTGGCCCTGGGCGTGGTGGTGGGCTTCCCGCTGCTCACCGCCCTGGCCCTGCGCCACGTCACCGCCGCCCACTCGATCGTGTTCATCGGCCTCCTGCCGCTCGCGACCGCTTTGTTCGCGGTGCTGCGCGCCGGAGAGCGCCCGCGCCCGGCCTTCTGGCTGTTCTCCATCCTCGGCAGCGCCCTGGTGGTAGGCTTTGCCCTCAGCCAGGGCCTCGTCGCCAACCCCACCGGTGACCTCCTGATGCTGCTCGCCATCCTGTCCTGCGGCCTGGGCTATGCCGAGGGCGCCCGCCTGTCCCGCCGCTTAGGCGGCTGGCAAGTGATTTCCTGGGCCCTGGTCCTGTCCCTGCCGCCCATGGCCATCCTGGCCCTCGTCACCATGCCCGTGACCTTCACCAACATCACCCCCGCCGCCTGG
>NZ_WUJP01000869.1 GCF_009806515.1 Geminicoccus flavidas
GCCGGCCTCGCCTATGTCTCCCTGTTCAGCATGCTGATCGGCTTCATCTTCTGGTACCGCGGCCTGGCCCAGGGCGGCATCGCCGCCGTCGGCCAGCTCCAGCTCCTCCAGCCCTTCTTCGGCTTAGGCTTGGCCGCGACCCTGCTGGGCGAGCCGGTGAGCCTGGCGATGGTCGCAGTGACGCTGGGGGTGGTGGGGTGCGTGGTGGGGGTGAGGAGGTTGAGCTGAGTATCCGTGCCACCAAGTCGGTTGCTGCCCGGCGAACGGGGCCGCAGGCAAGAGTTGCGGGTCTGCCCAAGTAGAACCGGTGCTTGTGCATGGTGGCCGGGCGATTATCTTGCCCGTAAGAAGGTTCGTGTCTTGAGCGCTTGTCGGCAGAGAACGACGACGCTGAGAACGACGTCTACGCTATGTTCCCTTTGTTGCCTTCAAAGTGGGTGGCTGCCTGATCTCTGTTATATGCTCATAGCAGGCGCTGCTATCACTGCTGGTCTTCGCCAAAGCTGACGTAGGGACGTTGTAATTGCGCTGCTAGTGGGCACAACTCCCAGGCTCAGTGCAGCACCTGGCCACGGTGCAGATTCTGATCTTCAGATGCTGCGGGCCGGATGGTCAGGTCACTGCGCCGTAACATGCATCGCGAGAACCTTGCCGACCGATGGCACTCCGTCCCGGTCAATGACGAAGAGTAGATAGTAGCCGGGTGTTGCGATCCTATTGCTTGTTGGTGCTGTCACCTGAAGGGTGTTGCTGCTCCTCTTGAACGGTAGATCCAAGAAGCGTTGCTCCATATTGGTGCTGTGTGTCACAGAACCTGTCTTCACCAACGTCACTCTCGAGATGTTCGCGCCGTTGTTCACGCCGAGGATAAAGTTCCGCCCGACGCTCAGGCTGAGCGGGGCCTTCTCGATCTTCGGGCGGACTGCCTTGTTCCCAGCCAAGTCGAACAAATAGGGAGGATAGTAAATTTCGGCGTTGAGGTTTCTCTGAGGACCCGGTGCGCCGCCGCCGCCGACGAGAACCGAGGCATCTGGCAGCAGGAGCGCACCGGAATGGTACAGTCTCGCGAGACTCGAATTGCTCGCAGCGCCGGTTGTCCATCCACCGGTGCCCGGGTCCCAGATCAGGGCGTTGGTGTTAACGCCCTGAAGCTCATTGCGGACGCTCGAACCGCCGGTGACGACCACTTGACCATCTGCCAGTACGGTAGCGGTGCTCCACTGAAGCGCTTGTGGAGGACTCTGCGTGAAGCTCACCTCGGGCTTTTCGCCGTTGATATCGATGATGACGGCGCGCTTTTCCGACACCGTCTGGTACTTGCCGCCGCCGACACGGAGGATCTTTCCAGGAGCATACATTGCCTCGGTGGAGGTGACACTGAATGAGCCAGGCAACACGCCTAGATCAATCACCTTGCCGGCTCCCCTGGGGTCGATTTTATACATGCGGCTCTCAGAGAACCCGAAGATGAAGCCGTCCGGGGCCACCCAGTTCCTTGGATAGTAGTAGTAGTACGGGCTGGTATCTGCGCCGTTCAGCAGCCGAAATGAACCCTGCCGGTTGCGGATTTCTGGATGATCGGTGCCGTAGTCACCGCCTTGGATAAAGGTCTCACCGTTGGGCAACGTGGTGAGGGTGGCGTACCAGCGCGCCCGATACATGGATCTGCCAGGCACAAGGTCATTGCTGTCCGAGCGGAAGATGTTGGAGCGCTTGCTGCCGGTGTTTAACGTCTTGGACCCATCCCAGTTATCGCCACCCGCGATGAGCATGCTTCCCCCGCCGGGGAGAAGTATCTGCGCACTGCAGAACAGGTCGGTCGAGGTGCCGTTGGGCAGGGTTAAATGGTAGCCAAGGACGCCGTCGTTCGGGTCCCACACGTCATAGATAAAATACCCTGTCTGCTTACCAGTGTTGTTGGTGCCAAAGCTCATGACGCGACCGTCGCGCGTCAGGGCCATGTGGATCGGAATGGTCGGCCAAGCGTAAAGGCTGGACCAAGCTCCGACCTGATGAGGCTCACTGGTTGCGGCATTGCCCGTGCTCGGAGGCGTGACCAACGAACTCAGGACTAGTGACAGTAGAGCCCATGTTCGGTATAAATTATGTGTGGTTCGACAATAGTGATTGCCGGAGGGTAACCGGTCACATTTGGTGAGAATCATGTTGTAAATATCTCTAATCTAAAGTTGGCGCAGAACATCACGCCGACGCACGTGGTGCGGGACTTCAGTAAGATTACAAACTATTGCATATATTCCTGTGTGATGATGGTGATGCGGCTCCTTTGGACTGTTCACATCTGCATCATCATAGTGCGATGTCAGTGACCGCGGCAAGACGCCGCAAGGCTCTTCACAAAGAAGTAGCCGGGCCAGAAGTCGTAGCCTCGACTGCTACTTATTCATGAGTGACAGCAGTGTAGGCCTTGAGGGCAGCCGCACTTGGCCTTGCGGCCAGCTTAGAGTGCCTATCAAAACGGAACTTGGTGGTCCGGCCGTTGTTGGCCGGGCATAATTGCACCGCTGGTTTCCGATGAGCTGTGGCAGGAGGTTGCGCCTCTGCTGCCGCCTGAGCGCGCCAAGCCTAAGGGGAGGCCGACCTCGCAGGTCGGACCGCGCCTGCCTGACCGGCATCGTGTTTGTCCTGCGCACTGGTATCGGCCCTTTGCGGCCTCCTGGCCGCACCCGCTTTGCGGATCGGATCGGCCGTCTGCTGACGGTCGATGGGAGCAGCTGCCCCAGGAGATGGGCTGCGGGTCGGGCATGACCTGCTGGCGCCGCTTGCGTGACTGGCAACATGC
>NZ_WUJP01000852.1 GCF_009806515.1 Geminicoccus flavidas
GGTCAGCCAGCCGCCTGGGCAGGAATTACTGGCTGGTAGGTGAACCGGTCAGTCAGGCCCCCATCATCCTGTCCGGGGAGGATCCAGCCGCACCCGGGCCTGCCACCGGGATGCCAGATCCGCGTGCACGGAGTGATAAATACACTCGAACCTTGTAGATTAGGGTGCAGCCATCGGACCGTGAGCAATAGCCGGCAGATAAATGTACGAAGAATCTGCATTATTTAATGATTCATCATTTGAGCGCGCAGCCCCGGAACTGTCAGCCGCTGCCTCGGTTAGTTACGAGACGCGATCCGCACTGGGGAGACAAGCCGTTGGATCCGTACGTTCCATTCAAGATGACTGATTTCTCTGCCTCCACTCCGAAGAAGAAAAACTTGCTTCCAGTTGGATATGACACCGTAATTTGTTTTTCCCACCTTAGGTGGGACTTTGTCTTGCAAAGACCTCAACATCTGATGCGCAGGTTCGCCCGGCAG
>NZ_WUJP01000853.1 GCF_009806515.1 Geminicoccus flavidas
AAACGGGTATTTTTCTTCGAAGAGTACATTCCCTGCGATCACCCGCTGCCCTATCTCGAGCATCATGCCTTCCCCGATGCCAACGTCATCGCCCTGCGGCCGCGCCTGCCGCACTGGTGGGATGCCCAGGCACGCGACCAGGCCTTGCGGGAGCTGCTGAACATCCTCCTCGCCACCATCCGCGAGCCACGACCGCTGTTCTGGTTCTACACGCCGATGATGTTCAGCTTCGCGCGCGACATCGACGCTGCCGGCATCGTCTACGACTGCATGGATGAACTCAGCAATTTTCGCCAGGCCCCGCCAGAGCTGCGCACGCTCGAGGCGGAGCTGATTCGTAAGGCGGACGTCGTCTTCACGGGCGGCCACAGCCTCTACGAGGCCAAGCGCCACCTGCACGACAACATCCATCCCTTTCCGTCTGCCGTGGATGTCGACCATTTCGCCCGGGCGCGCAGCTGTCCAGAAGCGGGCTGCCCCGACCAGGCCGGGATTCCTGGCCCGCGGCTGGGCTTCTACGGGGTGGTGGACGAGCGTCTCGACCTCGACCTGTTGCGCCAGGTGGCCCAGGCACGCCCGGACTGGAGCCTGGTCATCCTCGGCCCGGTCGTGAAGATCAACCCGGACGACCTGCCGAGGCTGCCCAACATCCACTATCTGGGTGCCAAGAAGTACGCCGAGCTGCCGGACTATCTCGCCGGCTGGGACCTGGCGCTGATGCCGTTCGCGATCAACGAGGCGACACGCTTCATCAGCCCGACCAAGACACCCGAATATCTCGCCGGCGGCCGCGCGGTGGTGTCCACGCCGATCATGGACGTCGTCCGGCATTATGGCGAGACACCGGCGGTTGCGATCGCCGACACGGCGGATGGTTTCGTCCTGGCCTGCGCAAGGCTGCTCCAGGCCTCGGCGCCAGAGCGCGCGGCTGCTCTGCAGGAGGCCGACCGGCTTCTCGCGCAGATGTCGTGGGATCGCACCTTCGGCTCGATGTGCGACCTCATCGCGGAAGCGGTCACCCAGCGTGCGGCGCATGGGCAGGCATCGTCTGCGGCCAAGCCGCTGTCCTACCCCGCGATCCGCCCCTCCAACCGGCGCCCCGCCTATGATGCGGTGGTCGTCGGCGCCGGATTTGCCGGTTCCGTCCTGGCCGAACGCCTTGCGGCCGGGTCCGGCAAGCGCGTGCTCGTGGTCGATCGCCGCCCGCACGTCGCCGGCAATGCCTTCGACCGGAAGGACGCGGCCGGCATCCTGATCCACCAGTACGGCCCGCATATCTTCCACACCAACAGCCAGCAGATCGTCGACTATCTGTCGCGCTTCACCCGCTGGCGCCCCTACGAGCATCGTGTGCTCGCGAGCGTGGACGGCCAGCTCCTGCCCATCCCGATCAACCGGACCACGCTGAACGGCCTATACGGTCTCTCGCTGCGCACCGAGGAGGAGGCGGCTTCCTTCCTCGCCAGCCGGGCAGAGCCGATCGAGGTGAAGAGGACGTCCGAGGATGTCGTGGTGGCGGCGGTCGGCCGTCATCTCTACGAGACCTTCTTCCGCGGCTACACCCGCAAGCAGTGGGGCCTGGATCCGTCGGAGCTGGACAAGTCGGTCACGTCCCGCATCCCGACCCGGACCAATACCGACGACCGCTACTTCCTGGACAGTTTTCAGGCGATGCCGCGCGATGGCTACACGCGCATGTTCGAGAACATGCTCGACCACGACAATATCGAGATCGAGCTGGGCGTCGACTATCGGGATGTCCGCAAGGACATCCGGGCAGCGCACACCATCTTCACCGGCCCGGTCGACGAGTATTTCGACTACCGCTTCGGCAAGCTTCCCTACCGGAGCCTGTCCTTCCGGCACGAGACGCTCGACCAGCGTCGCTTCCAGCCAGTGGCGGTGGTCAACTACCCGTCCGAGCAGGTGCCCTATACCCGGATCACCGAGTACAAGCACCTGACGGGGCAGATCCACGAGAAGACCAGCATTAGCTACGAGTTCCCCTGCGCGGATGGTGACCCCTACTATCCGATTCCCCGCCCGCAGAACCAGGCGCTCTACCGGCAATATGCCGCGCTGGCGGAAAGGCAGCCCGACGTCACCTTTGTCGGGCGGCTCGGGACCTATCAGTACTACAACATGGACCAGGTCGTGGGGCAGGCCCTGGCCGCCTACCGGCGCCTGGCCGAGCGTGAGGAGCCCAGGCAGCAGCGGCCGGTGCATGCGACGGCGGTGGCCCTGGCCGATTCCGTGTGACGACCGGCCGGACGCGGGATCCGCGCCCGGCACGGCCGCCTTTTTGACTGGTGCAAACGGGGACCCGCTGCCGCATGCAAGATGAATTTCTGTTTCGCAGCTTCCTGATGGGCGGCTTCGAGTGCTCCTGCCATCGCCGTCGTGGCGGCGGTAGGCGCCTCGACCTGATCAGGTCCACCATGCACGACCAGCTGGCCGAGGCAGACTATCGCCAGCTTCGCGAGTTCGGCCTGCACACCATCCGCGACGGACTGCGCTGGCATCTGATCGAAGCGAGCCAGGGGTCCTATGACTGGTCGAGCTTCCTGCCCATGCTGCGCGCCGCCCGCCGGGCGGAGGTCCAGGTCATCTGGGACTTGTGCCACTATGGCTGGCCCGACCACCTCGACATCTGGTCGGCGGCCTTCCCGGAGCGCTTTGCCCGCTTCGCCGCCGAGACCGCCCGCTTGGTGCGCGAGGAGAGCGACGCGATCCCGCTCTATTGTCCCATGAACGAGATCTCGTTTTGGGCCTGGGCCGGCGGCGACGTCGCTCGGATGAACCCGGGCACGCGCGGGCGGGGGGGCGAGCTCAAGCGCCAGCTCGTGCGCGCTGCGCTCGCGGCCGTCCGGGAGATCCGTGCCGTCGAGCCGCGTGCCCGTTTTGTCTACGCTGAACCCGCCATCCACATCACCTCGGCTGCCTTGTCCGGCAAGGCCCGCGCCGCTGCCGAGGCCTATCGCCTGGCCCAGTTCGAGGCCTATGACCTCCTCTGTGGGCGGATTGAGCCGGAACTGGGCGGCTCGCCGGACTGTCTCGACATCATCGGGGCGAATTTCTATCCCGAGAACCAGTGGTACTATCGCGGCCGCACGATCCCCTTCGGCCACCATGCCTATCGGCCGTTCCGCACCATGCTGGCCGAGCTGCATGCACGCTACGGCCGGCCGATCCTGGTCAGCGAGACCGGTGCGGAAGGCTCGGCCAGGCCGTCATGGCTGCACTATGTCTGTGCCGAGGTGCGTGCCGCCATGGCGCTGGGTGTGCCGGTGCTCGGGATCTGCTTCTATCCGATCCTGGACTATCCCGGCTGGGACAACAACCGGCACTGCGACGTGGGCCTCCTGAGCAAGCCCGACAGCCTGGGACGGCGCAGCGTCTGCGAGCCGCTGCGCGACGAGTTCGAGCGCCAGCAGATGACCTTCCAGACGATCACCACCTCCGTATCGTCCGATCGTCCCGTCTTGGCACTGGCGGATGGTGATGACTGACAGCGCAGCATTGCTCGAAGGTTCCCGGCCGCGCCTGAAGTCGCGCCGAGCTGCGGTCGATCCGCAGGACGTGCCGCAGTTCCTGCGCAGCCCGCAGACCTTCATCATGCACTACCTGGCGTCCTGGCGCTGGCACTTCATCCTCCTGGCGGCGCTGGTCGTCACTGCCGGCTGCTCGGCCGTGGGCGTGCAGTACGCGATGAAGCTGCTGGTCGACGGGATGGCATCCGGGCCCGGCGACAATATCGGCCTGGTCTGGACGGCGTTCGTGGCCTTCGTCGGCCTGATCGCCCTGGAGAGTCTGCTCTGGCGGGCCAGCGGCTGGCTCGGCTGCCGTGCCACGATCGGCGTCGGGGTCGACATGCGGCTCGACCTGTTCGACCATCTGAGTGGCCAGCCGATGCGGTACTTCACCGAGAACCTGGCCGGCTCGCTCGGCCAGCGGATCACCGCCACGGCAGGCAATTTCGGGGCGCTGTCGAACACGCTGGTCTGGCGCATCACCCCGCCCACCATCGACTTCCTGGGTGCGCTGGTCGTGTTCACCACGATCAACGGCCAGATGGCGCTGGCGCTGGGCGTCTACGTGGTGGCGGTCACGGTCGGCCTGATCCTGTTCGGCGAGCGGGGCCGGCCCCTGCACCAGGCCTTTGCCGGGACCGCGGCCGAGGCGGCCGGCGGCCTCACCGACGTGATCTCCAACATGTGGGCAGTGAAGGCGTTCTCGGCCCGCAAGCGGGAACGCCAGCGCCTGGCCGGCATCTTCGCCGTCGAAGCAGGCCGACAGCGCCGGAGCTGGATGTTCCTGGAGAAGACCCGGCTGCTCTACGACATCCTGCTGTGGGGGATGGTCACCGGCATGCTGTCTTGGGCGCTTTATCTCTGGGGCCAGGAAGCCATCACCACCGGCGACGTCGTCATCGTGAGCATGTTCACCTTCCGCATCCTGCACGGCGTCCGGGACCTGTCGCTCGCCCTGATCGAGATCGGCCAGTATTTCGGCTTCATCGCGGATACGCTGAAGCTGATCGGCCAGCGGCCGACCCTGGTGGACAATCCCGACCATCGGGTGCTGCAGCGAGGCGGGGGCTCGGTCGAGTTCCGCAAGGCCGGCTTCGCCTATGGCACGCCCGACCGGGAAGCGATCCACGAGCTGAGCCTGTTCATCCGGCCGGGCGAGAAGGTCGGGATCGTGGGGCCGTCCGGTGCCGGCAAGTCGACCCTGATCAGCCTGATCCAGCGCCTCTACGACGTCCAGAGCGGCGACGTCCTGATCGACGGCCAGTCGGTGACGAGCATCACCCAGGACAGCCTGCGCGATGCGCTGGCCGTGGTGCCCCAGGAGATCAGCCTGTTCCACCGCTCGGTCATGGAGAACATCCGCTTCGGCCGGCCCGACGCCTCCGACGAGGAGGTGTACGCCGCCGCACGCGCCGCCTGCTGCGACGGCTTCATCCGCAGCCTGCCCGACGGCTACGACACGCTGGTCGGCGAGCGCGGCACCAGGCTGTCCGGCGGTCAGCGCCAGCGGATCGGCATCGCCCGGGCCTTTCTGAAGAACGCGCCGATCATCATCCTCGACGAGGCGACCTCGGCCCTCGACACCGAATCCGAGATGGCGATCCAGCATTCCCTGGTCGACCTGATGGAGGAGCGCACGGTCATCGCGGTGGCACACCGCCTTTCCACCGTCGCCGCATTCGACCGGGTGCTGGTCATGCAGGACGGCCACATCGTCGAGGAGGGGCCCGCGCACGAGCTGCGCCGCCGCGGCGGCCTGTTCACCCGCATGTGGCGCCTGCAGGCCGAGGGGCTACCGGTCGATGCCCTGCGGACGGCGGACGCAGGCAGCACCTCCACCCTGCGGGAACGGGCGGCGATCTAGCCGTCCGGCCAGACATGGCGGCCGCCCGGCGGCCGCCATGTCGCCACCCTAGGAAGCCGCCTCTTCCGGGCCCGGCGCCGGATCGATCCGTTCGTACAGCTTGGCCGCCGCGGCGCCGTTCATGACGAAGCGCTCGAACGGGTAGAGGTGGTGGATCGGATGCTGCTCGAACTCGGCGCGCAGGCGGTAGCGCTCGCCCAGCCGGTCGAGCAGCGGCCGCTTCAGCTCCGGCGGCAGCTCCTCGAAGAACACGCCCTGCTCGACCAGGATGAAGCGCGGGTTGGAACCCAGGATCCGCTGCAGCTCGACCCGGGGCTCGACCCAGGCACAGCCGTCACGGCCCGGAAAATGCTGGTTGGGCAGGCCGGTGAAGGCGAACCGGGTCGGGATCTCCGCACCGGTCAGGTAATAGACGATCGGCATGAAGCCCACGACATAGAGCGCATCGCCCGGGCGCAGGTCCCTCGCGATCTCGGCGGCCGCCTGTCGCGCCGCATCGCCCGCATGGGCCTCCCCGCCGACATAGCGGTCCCGCGCCACATAGATGGCGTTCACGATCGGGTTCTTCGCGACCGCGAACACGCCCAGCACCACGAGTGCTGCCAGGATGGCACGCCGGCCGAAGCCGCCGTCCAGCCGCTCCAGGACGCCACGTCCCAGGAGAAAGCCGGCGAGCAGGCCCAGCGGCATCAGGAACTGCAGGAAATAATGGTCGGACATGAAGCGCAGGAAGACTTGGCCGATCCCGACCAGGACGATCCAGAGCCACAAGAACAGGATGGCGCGCCGCTCGCCCAGGTCGCGGGCGAGGCGGCCGCCGACGACCAGGACCATGAGGGCCGCGACCCATAGCGGTGCCTGCTCCACCACGGCACGGAATCCGGCGTCCCAGGCGATCTGCGGGCCGGTGTCGCCATAGAAGCCGCGATGGGTGGTGAGGTTGCCTGCCACCCAGGCGTCCCAGTGCCCGCTGGCTGCATAGACCAGCATGACCAGCAGCGTCGGCACCGTGGCGGCGAGTCCCAGTGCTGCCAGGGGCAGCCAGGCTTCCCGGATGCGTGCGGGCAGTTGCCGGAGGCCCGGCGTGGTCAGGAGGAAGAATCCGAACAGATAGGCCAGCATGTCGATAGCCACGACCTGCTTGATCTGCAGGCCCACTCCCAGCACCAGGCCCGCCGTGACCATGAGGCCGAGCCGCGGCCGGCCGCCGGTACCGGTCGCCTGCAGCGCGAGCAGCAGGCCCAGCAGGGAGGCCAGGTTCATGAACAGCTCGGCCTGGGCGTTCAGGCCGCCATTGGCCAGCATGAAGACGACATAGCTGAGCCCGGCCGCCGTCCCGATGTGGCGCTCGGGGTCGTCGAACAGACGTGGCGCCACCGTCCAGAGGAGGAAGGCGCTGAGGCCCACCGCGATGGCGGCGCACAGGCGCATGGCCAACACCCCGTCCATCGGCAGCGCGCTGATCAGCGCGAACAGGCCGAACAGGCCGGCCGGCTTCAGGTCGCAGATCGCGGTGTACGGCAAGAACCCCTGTCGGAGCTTGTCGCCCATCAGCAGGTACATGCTCTCGTCGAAGTTCAGGACTGAATAGAGCATCGCCGGCAGGCGCAGGACGACTGCCAGGGCGATGAACCCCAGTGCCACCCAAAGCCCGCCCGCCGCTTCAGGTCGCCCTGCTGAATCACCCGTCATCGTTCACCGATCCCCCATGCCATGCCGCCCGCCGGCCCATGTCGAACCGACGGCTCCACCTGGACCAACGGCTTGAGCAACCTGCTACCGGTTCGCCGGTGCCGGGAGAGGGGTGAGCGGCACGGCTCGGGGTGTCATGAACGCCACGCCATCCGTGCGCCCGTGGATGAGGTGCCGGCCGGCATTGACCGGGAAACCGAAGCCCGCGGACGCCTTCGCTCCTGCGCGCATCGGCGTGACACTGACACCATTCGCCGCCTGCCGGTTCATCCAGGGGTGGGAGACGCTGCCGCTCCGGATAGCCCGGCACAGCCGGAACGGGGTGGCGTGATCAGGCAGGCCCGCGGGGGTGCGTGCGGTCACGGGCTCCGCATTCATTGCGAGGTCTGCGCTGCCCCCGCGTTCGGGAAGAAGAGCTGCTCGCCCTCGATCCGGTAGTCGGCGATCGCCTTCTGCCCCTCGTCCGAGATCAGCCAGTCGATGAAGGCCTGACCCTCGGCGGCCTTCACGTTCGGATGCTTGTCGGGGTTCACCAGCATGACGCCGTACTGGTTGAACAGGCGTCGGTCGCCCTCGACCAGGATCGCGAGCTCGCCCCGGTTCTTGAAGGACAGCCAAGTGCCGCGGTCGGACAGGACATAGGCATTGGAGGCCGAGGCCATGTTGAGGGCAGGGCCCATGCCCTGGCCGATCTCCCGGTACCAGTCGCCGCCGGCATCTGTGATGTCGACCCCCGCGGCCTGCCAGTAGCGCAGCTCGGCGGCATGGGTGCCCGAGCGGTCGCCGCGGGAGATGAAGGGCTCCCCGGCAGCCGCGATCCGCTGCAGGGCCTGGAGGATGTCGGTGCCGCCCGCCTTTGCCGGGTCGCTCTCCGGGCCGGCGATGACGAAGTCGTTGTACATGACCTCGACCCGGTTCACGCCATGCCCTTCGGCGACGAACTTCTCCTCCGCCGCCCGGTCGTGGACGAACACCACGTCGGCATCGCCGCGCCGGCCGACATCGAGCGCCTGGCCAGTGCCGAGTGCTACCACCTTGACCTCGATCCCGGTCTTCTCGGTGAACTGCGGCAGGAGATGGCCGAACAGGCCGGACTGCTCGGTGGAGGTCGTGGACGCGACGGTGATCGAGGACCCGGCCGATGCCAGGGCCGGCGCCATCGCCAGGAGGGCGACGCCAAGGGCTAGGAGGCTGCGGCGAAGGACTGCCATGGCATTTCCGCTTTCAGGAAGGCCCGGGCCTCGGGAGTCCTGGGCATGGTGAGGATCTGGCTGGTGGCACCGTGCTCGACGATGCGGCCTCCGCAGAGCACCAGCACGTCGCGGGCGAGCCGGGCGACCTGGCCCATATTGTGCGACACCAGGACGATCTTGGTGCCCGCCTCGGCCATGGAAGTGACCAGCTGCTCGATCGCCTCGGTGGCGCCGGGATCGAGATTTGCCGTGGGCTCGTCCAGCAGCAGGAGCTCCGGTTCGGTCACCCAGGCCCTGGCGAGGGCCAGCCGCTGCTGTTCGCCGCCCGAGAGTTTCTGCGCCGGATCGTCCGCCCGGTCCGCCAGTCCCACCCGTGCCAGGGCGGTGGCGACGCGGCGGTCCGCCTCCGCACGGGACAGGCGGAGCGGGACGAGGGCGAGCGCGATGTTGCGCGCGACGCTCGCCCGGATCAGGCCCGGCCGCTGGAACACGAAGCTGCGCCGGATGCTCTCGGCCGGCCGCGGGCCGAACCGGACCGTGCCGCTGTCCGGCTGCAGGAGGCCGTCGATCATGCGCAGGGTGACGCTCTTGCCGGCCCCGTTCGGGCCGATGATGGCGGTGATGCCGGGCAGGGTGATGGTCGCGTCGAGGCCGGCGAGCACGGTCCGACCGTTCGGGCAGAAGCGGAGGGCCCGGAGGACGATCTGCAGCCCGGTCGTCATGGCCCGGCCGTCATGGATAGAGCCGCATCGTGTAGGCGCGCATCGCCGAGGCCGTCGCGTTGACCGCGAGCACGATGGCGATGAGCAGGATGCCCAGTGCTATGGCGAACGGCAGGTCGCCCTTCTGGGTTTCCAGCGAGATCGCCGTGGTCATGGTGCGGGTGTAGCCATCGATATTGCCACCGACGACCAGCACCGCACCGACCTCGGAGATGGCCCGGCCGAACGCGGCCAGCACCGCCACCACCAGGG
>NZ_WUJP01000854.1 GCF_009806515.1 Geminicoccus flavidas
AGAAGCGCAGGTGGAAGACCAGCGCCCAGGTGCGCTGCCAGACATCGAGGCGCAGCGAGCGGAGCTGCTCGTCGAGCTCGCGATGAGCGTCCTCGACGATCTGGCGGGTGAGTGCCGCCAGCAGCGGGACCGCGAGCACCGTCTGCGCCACGATCATCGCACCCGGCGTGAACAGCAGGCCCAGAAAGCCCAGGGGACCGGAACGCGACAGGAGGAGATAGACGATCAGCCCGACCAGCACGGGCGGCAGGCCCATGAACGTGTTGACCACCGCCACCACCACTGTCCGCCCCGGGAAGGTGACGATCGCGAGCAGGGCGCCCAGCGGGATGGCCCCGAGCGAGCCCAGTAGCACCGCCGACACGCTCACGCGCAGCGACAGCCACGCGATGGCCATGACGTCATGGTCCAGCGCGCCGAGCATGGAGAAGGCGTCGCCGAGGCTTTGCAACATGGTCCAGCCAGATGATAGCGACATGCCTGCCACTTCAATAGGAAAGCGGTTGCATATGCGTGTGGCGCTGACGCTGGGAGGCCAGATCGAGCTGGGCGGGCGGCAGATCGGCCTCGGGCCGACCATGGCGCTGCTCGACGGAATCGCCACTGACCGGTCGGTGCGGGGTGCCGCCCTGCGGCTGGGCCTTTCCTACCGTTCGGCCTGGGGGCGGCTGGCCGATCTGGAAGCGGCACTCGGGCAGCCGGTCGCGGTGAAGACCAAGGGGCATGGCAGCATGCTCACGCCGCTGGGCGCCGCACTGCGCGATGCGCTGGCCACGGCATTCAGCCGGTCGGCGGCACTCCTGGCGGAGGAGGAGCGGGCGCTACAGCTCCGGCTGGCCGCGCTCACCGGGACGCGGCAGCCACGCGTCTTACTGGCAGTAAGCCATGATCCGCTGCTACTGGACCTGCTGGCGGAGCTGGACGGGGCCGAGGTGGCGGTGGCCGGGAGCCTGGAAGCCGCGCGCCGGCTCCTGGCCGGCAGCGTCGATGCGGCCGGCTTCCATGGCGGCGGGGTTGAGCGGCCGGACGCCGGGCCGCTGGCGCAGCTCTGCGCCGAGCCGGCGCTGGCGGTCATCCCGCTGTTCCGGCGGGAGCAGGGGCTGATCCTGGCCGCCGGCAACCCGCTGGGCATCCGTACGATCGAGGACCTAGCGCGCCCTGGGCTGCGCTTCGTCAACCGCCAGAAGGACTCGGGCACGCGGCTGTGGCTGGACCGGTTGCTGGCCCGGGCGGGCGTGTCGCCTACAGCGATCCAGGGCTACGAGGT
>NZ_WUJP01000855.1 GCF_009806515.1 Geminicoccus flavidas
GGAGGAGTTCACCCATCGGGCGGTGGCGGCCCTGATCGCCTCCGGTGCGGCCGATGCGGGCATGGGCGCCAGGGCCAGTGCGGAGCGCTTCGGCCTGGACTTCCTGCCGCTCGGCGAGGAAACCTATTTCCTGGCTGTCCACCATTCGGTCCCAGCTACGCTGGTAGGGCAGATCACGGAATCGGCCCGGGAGCGGGCGCGGCACAGCCTGGGCTATGCGCCTGCCGAGGAGCAGGCTGGACGGAGCCGATGATCAAGGAGAAGAGCCATCTGCTGGTCCGCCCCGATCCCGCGGACCGGCGGCTGACCCAGCAAGTCGTCGGCGTGAACGAGCGTGGCGAGCGGGTGGACACTCGCGTGCCGGTCGAGCGGGCGCTGACGCTCTACCTGAACGCCCAGGAGATCGTCACGATGATGACGATCAACGACTACCCGGAATATCTGGCGCTCGGCTATCTGCTCAACCAGAACATGCTGAAGCCCAAAGACCGGGTAACCGCGGTCGACTATGACGAGGACCTGGAGGTCGTGGTCGTCCGCACCGAGGCGCAGACCAATTTCGAGGACAAGCTGCGCAAGCGCACCCAGACCAGCGGCTGCGCGCAGGGCACGGCCTTCGGTGACCTGATGGAGGCGCTGGACGCGGTCGAACTGCCGAAGACCCGGCTCTGTACCTCCTGGCTCTACCGGCTGACCCACGCGATCAACACCACGCCGTCGCTCTACCTAGAGGCCGGCGCCATCCATGGCTGCGTGCTGGCGAGGGAGGACCGGCCGCTGATCTATATGGAGGATGTCGGCCGGCACAACGCGGTGGACAAGATCGCCGGCTGGATGTTCCGGCACGGCCAGAGCGGGGCGGACAAGATCTTCTACACGACCGGCCGGCTGACCTCGGAGATGGTGATCAAGACCGTGCGCATGGGCATCCCGATCCTGGTCTCGCGCTCCGGCTTCACTGCTTGGGGAGTGGAGCTGGCGCGGCGGACCGGCCTGACCCTGATCGGCCGGGCGCGCGGCAAGCGCTTCCTGGCGCTCTCGGGCGAGGACCGGATCCTGTTCGACCAGGATCTGGCCTATGTCGAGGAGCTCTCGGCCAAGGGCCGGCGCGGGGAGGGCGGCGATGACTGAAGCCGGGACACCACCGACCCTGGGGGTCATCCTGGCCGGCGGTCTGGCCCGGCGCATGGGTGGTGGCGACAAGCCGCTGGCCCTGCTGGGCGGCCGGTCGCTGCTGGACCATGTCATCGGGCGGCTGCGGCCGCAGTGCCGCGAGCTGATCCTGAACGCGAACGGCGACCCGGCGCGGTTCGCTGCGACCAGCCTGCCGGTGGTGCCGGACGATCTGCCGGGCTTTCCGGGGCCGCTCG